>NZ_JBICKA010000059.1:0-44935 GCF_043103635.1 Pseudomonas sp. yb_9
CTGCTGGCATTACTGCCTGCTTTCACTCCCTGCCGCGTTTCGCTGTGTGCTTTACGCTGCAAGTGGCGCGCATTCTAGGGATGGTTCAGAGGTGCGTCAACCCCTTTGTAGAAATTTATTTAAATCAATGACTTCCGGCTGGAGGAAGGTGCAGATGCGGGGCGGGTTGTCGATATAGAGAGAAGCCAGTGTCGGCATATAGCCGCTGTTCGTCCTCCGGCGAACTCACTACACTCAAAGCTGTAATTCTTCTTCAATGAGGCATTAACGGTGACACCACTTCTGATCACCCTGCTCATCGTGGCGGGCATCGCGTTGCTGATCGTGATCGGCTACCTCAACAATGTGGTCGAGAACGGCAAGATCGAACGCGTCCGGACAAGGATCGAGCTGGCCGACCGCCTGCGCCGCTGTGGCGAAATCACCGAGACCTTCCCCGGGCAGTTCATGACCCCGGCCCTCAAATTGCTGCTGGCCCGCCTGGAGCTGAACCTCAACCAGCGCCAGCTGGCGGTGGACAAGCACAACCCCGAGCTGAAGGCGCGCATCGCCGAACTGGAGGGGTTGATTGCCCAGGGCGACAAGATACCGGTGAACAACCCGCCCAACCCGATCCACACCGAGGTCAAGGCCAAGGACGTGCGCTTCTTGCTGGAGGCGATGCACAACCAGGTAACCCGCGCCGCCCAGGAAGGCTTCTTGCCAGCACCCGAGGCCAAGCACTGGGTCAAGGAAATCCGCCATATCCTGGTGCTGTTGCATATCGAGTTCTTCAACAACCTTGGCCAACAGGCCCTGCAAAAGAACCAGCCGGGCCAAGCGCGCCTGGCGTTCGAGCGTGGCGTGCAATACCTGCGCAAGCAGCCGGAGCCGAAGGTGTATGAAGAGCAGCTGACGTACCTGGAAAAGCTGCTGGCCCGGGCCAACGCCCAGGTGCTGGACCGCATGGCACCGGCGGAGGATGAGCACAACGCACTGACAGACGGGCTCAAGACCGATGAGGAAGAGACCTGGAAGAAGAAGGTGATGTACGACTGATGCGTTAACCTGTGCTGGCCTCTTCGCGGGCATGCCCGCGAAGAGGCCAGCACAGACAGCACAATAGTCAGCAGTCTGTCAGCTCCAGAAAGATCGCCGCCAACCGCTCCAACCCCGCCTGATCCGCTTCACTGAAACGCCCAACCTTCGGGCTGTCCAGGTCCAGCACCCCGATCAACCTGCCTTCTTTCACCAACGGGATCACCAGCTCGCTGTTGGACGCGCTGTCACAGGCAATGTGCCCAGGGAACGCATGCACATCTTCCACCCGCTGGGTTTGCCGGGTGGCTGCCGCCGCCCCGCACACGCCCTTGCTGAACGGTATGCGCACGCACGCCACCTGGCCCTGGAACGGCCCCAGCACCAGCTCTTCGTTGCGATTGAGGTAGAACCCCGCCCAGTTCAGGTCGTCCACCTGGTTGTACAGAAACGCCGAAAACTGCGCGGCATTGGCGATGAAGTCACGCTCGTCGGCAAACAGCGCCTGCACTTGCGCCGCCAGCAGGTTGTAGCCGTCGAGGCCGGCGCCACTGGCATTGAGGTCGATCATTTACTTTTGCTCCAGCAATTGCAGCCCGACCCAGTAGCGGGCGAACTGATAGGCACAACGGCCATTACGGTTACCGCGGCCGGTGGCCCAGCGCACGGCGAGGATGTCGAGTTCTTCTGTACGCTGCCACGCAAGCCCCGCAGGGCGCGCCAGCTGGCCGATCCAGTGTTCGACCACATTCAGGAAGTGGTCTTGGGTAAACGGGTAGAACGACAGCCACAGGCCAAAGCGGTCAGACAAGGCGATTTTGTCTTCCACGGCTTCGCTGGGGTGCAGCTCGCCGTCCACGCGCTTCCAGTTCTCGTTGTCGCTCTCTTTCTCCGGCACCAGGTGGCGGCGATTGGAGGTGGCGTACAGCAGCACGTTGTCCGGAGCCTGCTCCAGCGAGCCGTCAAGCACGCTTTTCAGCACCCGGTAGTCGCCCTCCCCCGCTTCGAACGATAGGTCGTCGCAGAACAGGATGAAGCGTTGCGGCAGCTTCTGCAGCTGCTCGACCACCCGTGGCAGGTCCGCCAGGTGGTCGCGTTCGATTTCTATCAGGCGCAGGCCGGCGTCGGCATGTTCGGCCAGCAAGGCACGTACCAGCGACGACTTGCCAGTACCGCGCGAGCCCCACAGCAATGCGTGGTTGGCCGGCAGGCCGTTGATGAACTGGTGGGTGTTGCGGCCCAGCTGGTCGCGCTGTTTGTCGACACCGATCAGGTCGGTCAGGCGGATATCCAGGCTGACGTCCAGCGGCAGCAGGTAACCACTGCGGCCATCGCGCTGCCAGCGGGCGGCCAGGGTGACGCCCCAGTCGATGTTCGGGCGCTGTGCCGGCAACAGGGGATCGAGGCGCGCCAGTACCGATTCGGCGCGGTCCAGGAAAGCAATCAAGCGAGCGTCCATGACGACTCCTAACAAGACAGGTGAGATTTCCAGCTGAATGTGTGACAGGCCCGCCAGCTGCCGGGGCTATTCGGCTATGCTTGCGCAGCGCAAGGGACGTGAAACCGGCTCGGGACTCATGGATATCAAGTTCACCAATCGCCTGTCATACAAGCAAGCCCGGTTGACAGTCCTGGTCGGCTTCATCCTGGGAACATTGCTCAGTCTCATCCAGATCGGCATCGATTATGCCAGCGAAGACGCGTCCATCAACCGCGAAGTGCGCGCGTTGCTGCAAATCAGCCACAACCCGGCCTCGCGCATCGCCTACAACATCGACGCGGAACTGGCGCTGGAGCTGACCCGTGGCCTGCTGCAATCGCCGGCCATCATCCGCGCGCGGTTGATCGACAACAACGAAACGGTGCTCGCCGACGTCGAGCGGCCCAGGCTGGAGGACCGCTACCGGCCACTGAGCGACTTTCTGTTCGGTGAACAGCGCCAGTTCAAGGAGCGCCTGTACCTTACCCACATGCCCGAGGAATACCTCGGCACCCTGTACCTGGACGTCGACACCTACGCCTTCGGCAGCCGCTTCCTTGACCGCGCCGGCATCACCCTGCTCAACGGCTTTGCCCGCAGCCTGGTGCTGACCGGCATCCTGCTGGCGTTGTTCTACATGATGCTGACCAAGCCACTGGTGACGGTGATCGGCGCACTCAGCGGCAGCGACCCGCGCAACCCCCGGCAAAC
This sequence comes from Pseudomonas sp. yb_9, assembly GCF_043103635.1. Classification (NCBI taxonomy): domain Bacteria; kingdom Pseudomonadati; phylum Pseudomonadota; class Gammaproteobacteria; order Pseudomonadales; family Pseudomonadaceae; genus Pseudomonas; species Pseudomonas sp. yb_9. Next base: position 3,209 of record NZ_JBICKA010000059.1, read on the forward strand.
CCGCCTTGAATGCCCACACGGGCACGAACACGACGAAATCGGCGTGCTGGTGAAGGTCGCCAACCAGCAGTTCGTCAGCATGGCCACCGAGATCGAACAACGGCGCACCGCAGAAAACCGCCTGACCCAGTACCTGAACGAGCTGGAAGACATCGTCTCGGCACGCACCAACGAGCTGAAAGCCAGCAACAGTAGCCTGAGCCTGTCCAACCAGGAGCTGGAACAGGCCCGCAGCCGCGCGCTGGACATGGCCCAGGCGCGCGCCGCCTTCCTGGCCAACATGAGCCACGAAATCCGCACCCCGCTCAACGGCATGCTCGGCATGATCGCCCTGGCGCTGGACAACCCGTCGCCCAGCGAGCAACGCCAGCAACTGGCGATTGCCCACGACTCGGGCAAGGTGCTGGTGGAACTGCTGAACGATATCCTCGACCTGTCCAAGTTCGATGCCGGCCAGCTGGAGCTGGAGCGCATTGCGTTCGACATGGGCTCGATGGTGGAAGACACCGCCAACCTGCTGTCGCAGAACACCTCGCAAAGCGTAGAGCTGACCTGCCTGATCGCCCGCGACTTCCCCAGCAGCGTGCTCGGCGACCCCACGCGGGTACGGCAGATCGTCAGCAACCTGCTGTCCAACGCGCTCAAGTTCACCCGCTTCGGCCGTGTCGACATACGCCTGGTGACGATCGTCGGCGGCGTGCGCCTGGAGGTACGTGATACCGGCATTGGCATCCCCGAAGAAGCCCAAGCGCGGATCTTCCAGCCATTCACCCAGGCCGGTGCCGGCATCACCCGCCAGTACGGTGGCACCGGCCTGGGCCTGTCGCTCACACGCAACCTGTGCAAGGCCATGCAAGGTCACCTGCACATTCGCTCCGAGCCAGGCTTCGGCAGCTGCTTCACGGCCGAGCTGCCATTGCCGGTGCACACCGAAGCCATCCCGCCGACACCGCTGCATGGCCGGGTAGCCGCGCTGAGTGCAGCCGGTAGCGGGCTTAATGAGCTGTTGCAGAACCTGCTGCCCGCCTGGGGCCTGGCCTACCAGCGCCATGACAGCAGCGCCACGCTGGACACCACAGCGATCGACCTGCTGATCACCGACGACGTGGACCACCTGTTCGAACTGCGCCCGGCACTGAAAACGCCGATTCTGCTGGTAACCGCCTACGGCAACTTCCTGCCCAACGAGCAGTCGCTGGCCTTGGCGCCCTTGCATCAACTGGCCCGGCCTTTGGCACGTAACGCCCTGTACCAGACGCTGCGCCGCACCTTGCAAGGCCATGAGCCCGAGCACCCACTGGCCACCCCGGCCATTAGCCTGGAGCAAGGGCGAGCGCGGATTTTGCTGGTAGAAGACAACCCGGTGAATCAGCTCGTGGCCCAAGGCATGCTGGCCAAGCTCGGCTGCCAGGTGCAGCTGGCCACCCAGGGCGCCGAGGCCCTGGAAATGCTGGAGCAAGGTGAATTCGACCTGGTACTGATGGACTGCAACATGCCGGTCATGGACGGCTATGAAGCCAGCCGGCGCATCCGCCAGAGCGGCCGCTGGCCACACCTGCCTATCGTTGCGCTCACCGCCAACGCCATGCCCGAAGAGCGCGAACGCTGCCGGGCGGCGGGCATGAGCGACTACCTGGCCAAGCCGTTCCGCCGTGAAGAGCTACTGGCCCTGGTCGACCACTGGGTGCCCTTCAACGGCTGAGCAAACGCTCGATATCCGCTTCCAGGGCCTGCGGCTTGGTGGTGGGCGCGTAACGCGTGACCTGGCCGCTGGCGGGGTCGACCAGAAACTTGGTGAAATTCCACTTGATCTTCTGGCTACCCAGAATGCCCGGGGCGCGTTGTTTGAGCTCGACGAACAGCGGGTGGGCGCCCGGGCCGTTGACCTCGATCTTGCGAAACAGCGGAAAGCTCACGCCGAAGTTGCGCTCGCAGAACTGCGCAATGTCCCGTGCATCGCCCGGCTCCTGCTTGCCGAACTGATTGCACGGAAAGCCCAACACCACCAGGCCGCGCGCGCGGTAGGCCTGCCACAGTTGCTCAAGGCCCTTGTACTGCGAGGTAAAGCCGCACTGGCTGGCGGTATTGACCACCAGCAGCGCCTTGCCCGGGAAGTCGCCAAGCTTCTTGTGCTCGCCGCCCAGGGTTACGCAGGGGATGTCCAGCATCGATCCAGCCATGGTCGGGCTCCGGTCAGTCGCGTGGGCGCAAGTCGATGCACACCGAGTTGATGCAGTAGCGCAGGCCGGTCGGTGGCGGGCCGTCGGGGAACACATGGCCCAGGTGCGCGTCGCAGCGGGCGCAGGTAACTTCGGTGCGGATCATGCCGTGGGAGGTGTCACGGATCTCGATCATCGCGCTGTCCTCGATCGGTGCATAAAAGCTTGGCCAGCCGCAGCCGGAATCGAACTTGGTCTGCGCATCGAACAACGCCAGGCCGCAGCAGATGCAATGGTAGATACCACCGCGGCGCTCGCTGTTGTACTTGCCGCTGAACGGCCGCTCGGTGCCCTTGAGGCGGCATACCCGGTACTGCTCGGGGTCGAGCATCGACCGCCATTCATCCAGGGTTTTTTCGATCTTTTTCATGCAGGAACCTCGGCAGGCTGAATTTCACCCCACACCGTCTTTTCCGGGGCGCGGGTGGCACGTATATTAGTTGGCTTCGTGTGCCAGGCGTTCAGTCTGGCACCCGCTTCCTGCCGTTTCAAACCTTTCGGCGTGGGTGGCGTGTTTTCTCATATCGGGATCCCATCATGCAGTTCAGCAAATCGAACAAGCTCGCCAATGTCTGCTACGACATTCGCGGCCCAGTGCTCAAGCACGCCAAACGCCTGGAAGAGGAAGGCCACCGCATCCTCAAGCTGAACATCGGCAACCCGGCGCCGTTTGGCTTCGAGGCGCCGGATGAAATCCTCCAGGATGTCATCCGCAACCTGCCCACCGCGCAAGGCTACAGCGACTCCAAGGGCCTGTTCAGCGCGCGCAAGGCGGTAATGCAGTACTGCCAGCAAAAGGAAATCGAAGGCGTCACCATCGAGGACATCTACCTCGGTAACGGCGTGTCCGAGCTGATCGTCATGTCGATGCAGGCGCTGTTGAACAACGGCGACGAAGTGCTGATCCCCGCCCCCGACTACCCGCTATGGACCGCCGCTGTGAGCCTGGCCGGCGGCAAGCCGGTGCACTACCTGTGCGACGAGCAGGCCGACTGGTTCCCCGACCTTGAAGACATCAAGGCCAAGATCACCCCGAACACCAAGGCCCTGGTGATCATCAACCCGAACAACCCGACCGGCGCGGTGTACTCCAAAGCGCTGCTGCAGGGCATGCTGGAGCTGGCCCGCCAGCACAACCTGGTGGTGTTCTCCGACGAGATCTACGACAAGATCCTGTACGACGAAGCCGTGCACATCAGCACCGCCTCGCTGGCCCCCGACCTGCTGTGCCTGACCTTCAACGGCCTGTCCAAATCGTACCGGGTGGCGGGCTTCCGTTCCGGCTGGCTGATCATCTCCGGGCCCAAGCATCACGCGCAAAGCTACATCGAAGGCATCGACATGCTGGCCAACATGCGCCTGTGCGCCAACGTGCCGGCCCAGCATGCCATCCAGACCGCGCTGGGCGGTTACCAGAGCATCAACGACCTGGTGCTGCCGCCAGGCCGTTTGCTGGAACAGCGCAACCGCACCTATGAACTGCTCAACGACATCCCCGGCGTGAGTTGCGTGAAGCCGATGGGTGCGCTGTATGCGTTCCCGCGTATCGACCCGAAAGTGTGCCCGATTCTCAACGACGAGAAGTTCGCGCTTGACCTGCTGCTGTCGGAAAAGCTGCTGATCGTGCAGGGTACGGCGTTCAACTGGCCGTGGCCGGACCACTTCCGCGTGGTGACCTTGCCGCGGGTGGATGACCTGGAAGCGGCGATTGGCCGGATCGGCAATTTCCTGCGGACTTATTCGCAGTAGGGTTCGACGGGATTGTTGGGGTGGCGCGGAGATTGAGCGCCGCCCGCGCGGCGCATCGCGAGCTGCGCTCGCTCCTACGTTTGTTTCGGGCCAATTATGCCTGTGGGATTTGCTCGCGTACGCCTTGGCGCATGGCGCTATATCGCGTCGTTCACACCAGGCGGTCGCGCGCGCCTGTCACAGGCGTTACTGGCCCGAAACAAACGTAGGAGCGAGCGCAGCTCGCGATGCGCCGCGCGGGCGGCGCTCGATCCCAACGCCAACACATATCCGAAGGCTTGCACCTTTTCTTACATCCTGCAACGCTCTATCCCACAGCCCCCGCGCCATCCTCTGCCATACTCCGCAGTACACAGTTTGAAATAGTCGCCCGATTGAATCGGCGCGGCAGGCCCCTTATATACCCCGCAGTAAGCGACAATTCATCCGTCAGGAGAACGTAACAACCATGATGCGCATTCTGTTGTTTGTGGCCACCAACCTCGCGGTGGTGCTGGTTGCAAGCATTACCCTGAGCCTGTTCGGTTTCAACGGGTTCATGGCGGCCAACGGGGTCGACCTGAACCTCAGCAGCCTGCTGGTGTTCTGCGCCGTGTTCGGCTTTGCCGGCTCCTTGGTCTCGCTGTTCATCTCCAAGTGGATGGCGAAGATGACCACCGGCACCCAGATCATCAGCCAGCCGCGCACCCGCCACGAGCAGTGGCTGCTGCAAACGGTCGAAGAGCTGTCCCGTGAAGCCGGCATCAAAATGCCCGAGGTGGGTATCTTCCCGGCATACGAGGCCAACGCCTTCGCCACCGGCTGGAACCGCAACGACGCGCTGGTGGCCGTGTCCCAGGGCCTGCTGGAGCGCTTCTCGCCCGATGAAGTGCGGGCAGTGCTGGCCCACGAGATCGGCCACGTGGCCAACGGCGACATGGTCACCCTGGCGCTGGTGCAGGGCGTGGTGAACACCTTCGTGATGTTCTTCGCGCGCATCATCGGCAACTTCGTCGACAAGGTCATCTTCAAGAACGAAGAAGGCCAGGGCATTGCCTACTACGTGGCGACCATCGTTGCCGAGCTGATCCTGGGTATCCTGGCCAGCATGATCGTGATGTGGTTCTCGCGCCGCCGCGAATACCGCGCCGACGAAGCCGGTGCGCAACTGGCCGGTACTTCCGCCATGATCGGCGCCCTGCAGCGCCTGCGCGTGGAGCAAGGCCTGCCGGTGCATATGCCTGACACCATGAAGGCCTTCGGCATCAACGGCGGCCTGAAGCACGGCCTTGCCGGGCTGCTGATGAGCCACCCGCCGCTGGAAGACCGTATTGAGGCCCTGCGCCGCCGCGGTTGATCCAACGGGTAATGCAAAAAGGGCGACTTCGGTCGCCCTTTTTTGTGTATGCCTGTACCGACCTCTTCGCGGGCCGGCGAAGGCTACACATCTGTCAGCGGATTATGCGGTACACCCGCTCCAAAAGGCTGGATGCCCCAGCCTGCAAAAACTTCGGGCTTTCCTGAATAAGCTCCGCAACCTCAAGCTCTTCCACCTGCCACCCGGCCAACCCCTGCCGCACCTCTTCATCCCCCACCGAAAACGGCGGCCCGTCCAGCAGCGCCTGGTCATAATCCAGCGTCACCAGCAGCCCCCGACAGCTCACCGGCAGCGATGCGGACAAAGCCTCCACGTACTTCACACGCATCTGCGGCGGCAGCGCAATCAGCGCCGCCCGATCATAAAGCCCCATGCAGTCGCCAATGTCCTGTGCACGCAACGCGAAGAAATCGCCACACCACAGCTCGACGTCACCCTGGCGCCATACCTCGAATGCGCCTTGCTGACGCACCTCGGGTTCAAGCCCGTGCTCACGGAAGAAATCCTCCACCGCCCGCCGCGACAGCTCCACGCCCAACACGCGATACCCCTGCCCCGCCAGCCAGGCTAGGTCCAGGCTTTTGCCGCACAGCGGCACCAGCACGCGGCTGCCTGGCGCCAGGCCCACTGCTGGCCAGTGCGCTTGCAGGTAAGGATTGACCTGCCCCTGGTGAAAGCCGATCTGGTTGTCGGCCCACCGTTTGTGCCAGAACGCTGGCTCCATGGTTGCTCCTTGTTTATCGAGTAAACCGATAGAAAACGCGTAAAACTTGCGATGGAAATCGATCAGTTTCTGATCGAAGATGAGTGCATCTTAACCTTCAGGACCTCGCCATGCTGCCCAGCCTGTTCATCTCCCATGGTTCCCCCATGCTCGCCCTGCACCCAGGTGCCAGCGGGCCGGCCCTGGCCGGGCTGGCCAATAGCCTGCCAAGGCCGAAGGCCATCGTGGTGGTGTCGGCGCACTGGGAAAGCCGTGAACTGCTGGTGACCAGCAGCGCGCAACCCGAAACCTGGCATGACTTCTACGGCTTCCCACCGGCGTTGTACGCCGTGCAGTACCCGGCGCCGGGCGAGCCTGCGCTGGCTGCCAAGGTAAGCGAACGGCTCACGAAAGCCGGCCTGCCGGCCCGGCTGGATGCGCAACGGCCATTCGACCACGGCGCCTGGGTGCCGTTGTCGCTGATGTACCCGGATGCGAGCATTCCGGTGGTGCAGGTATCGCTGCCCAGCCGCATGGGGCCGGCGCTGCAGGTGAAGGTAGGCCAGGCGCTGGCGGGGCTGCGTGGCGAAGGTATTCTGCTGATTGGCTCGGGCAGCATCACCCATAACCTGGGCGAGCTGGACTGGCACGCCGGGCCGGATGTGATCGAGCCTTGGGCACTGGCATTCAGGGACTGGGTGGTGGAGCGGTTGCAGGCAGATGACCAGGCGGCGCTGTTGGATTACCGGCAGCAGGCGCCGCATGCGGTGCGCAACCATCCCAGTGATGAGCATTTGCTGCCGCTGTTCTTTGCCCTTGGGGCTGGGAGCAAGTTCGGGGTGGTGCATCAGGGGTTTACCCTAGGCGCGCTGGGAATGGACATTTATCGGTTTGACTGACGGGCCTCTTCGCGGGTAAACCCGCGAAAGGGCCGACACAGGCAAAAAAAATCCCCAGCCAAGGCCGGGGATTTTTTCATTGCGCCAGGATCAATCCTCGCGGTAGCGACGCAGCTTCAGCTGCTTGCCAGCCACGCGGGTGTCCTTGAGCTTGGACAACAGCTTCTCCAGGCCATCTTCCGGCAGCTCGACCAGGCTGAAGCTGTCGCGCACCTGAATACGACCGATGGCGTCACGGGCCAGGCCACCTTCGTTGAGGATCGCACCCAGCAGGTTCTTGGCAGCGATGCCGTCACGGGCACCCAGGGCAGTACGGCAACGCACACGGCCTTCGGCCAACGGCATTGGCGCACGGCGCTCACGGTCGCCACGATCTGGGCGCTCGCCACGCTCACCGCGCTCGGTACGCTCGCCACGCGGAGCAAAACTAGGCACCAGCGGCTGCTCACGCTCTACCGCCGCCAGGTCCAGCGCCTGGCCATTGGTGGCCTTGCGCAGCAGGGCCGAAGCCAGGGCACGGGCACTGCAACCCAGGTCGGTGGTCAGGCGGTCAAACAGGTCGCCGTGGGTGGCTTCGGCTTCGGCTACCAGCGGCGCCAGGCTCGAAGTCAGCTTCTTGATGCGGGCATCCAGCACGGCCTGGGCATTCGGCAGGCGGGCTTCGGCTACCTTCTGACCGGTCACACGCTCGATCACCTGCAGCATGCGCCGCTCACGCGGGGTGACCAGCAGCAGCGCGCGGCCATCGCGACCAGCACGGCCGGTACGGCCGATACGGTGTACGTAGGACTCCGGGTCGTACGGCATGTCAACGTTGAATACGTGAGTGATGCGCGGTACGTCCAGACCACGTGCAGCGACGTCGGTGGCGACGACGATGTCCAGGCGGCCATCCTTGAGCGAGTCGATCACGCGCTCACGCTGGTTCTGGGCGATGTCGCCGTTCAGCGCGGCAGCCTTGTAGCCCTTGGCTTCCAGCGCGGCGGCCAGGTCCAGGGTGGCTTGCTTGGTGCGCACGAAGGCGATCAGCGCGTCGAACTCTTCCACTTCCAGCAGACGCAGCACAGCCGGTATCTTCTGGTCGGCGTGGACCATCAGGTGGGCCTGCTCGATCGCGGTAACGGTCTGGGTCTTGCTCTGGATCTTGACGTGCTTGGGCTCACGCAGGTGGCGCTCGGCGATCGAACGGATCGACGAAGGCAGGGTTGCGGAGAACAGCACGGTCTGACGGGTAGCCGGGATTGCGTCGAAGATCACTTCGAGGTCGTCCATGAAGCCCAGCTTCAGCATCTCGTCGGCTTCGTCCAGTACCAGGTACTGCACGGTCGACAGGACTTTTTCGTCACGACGCAGGTGGTCGCACAGGCGGCCTGGGGTGGCCACCACGATTTGCGCGCCGTTGCGGATTGCACGCAGCTGTGGGCCCATCGGGGCACCACCGTACACGGCAACCACGTTCACGCCTGGCATCTGCTTGGCGTAGGTTTCGAAAGCGGTAGCAACTTGCAGCGCCAACTCACGGGTTGGCGCCAGGATCAGGGCTTGCGGTTCGCGCTTGCTCACATCGATCTTGTTGAGGATCGGCAGGGCGAAGGCAGCGGTCTTGCCGGTGCCCGTCTGCGCCTGGCCGATCATGTCGTGACCGGCGAGGATGATCGGGATCGATTGTTGCTGAATGGCGGACGGCTCTTCGTAGCCGGTCGCCAGAACGGCAGCAACAATATTCGGATTAAGATCGAGAGCGGCGAAGCCGCCGGTTTCCTGGGTCATGGGTCTGCCTCTAGGTGCATCCGCAAAGACCCATGCTCCAAAGCTGCACATGCCTTGAAAGACCGTCAGGTCACCCAGGCAGCTTTGGCGGCGGGGATTTGCGAAAACGATTGAAAAAGAAAACGTGGGAAGGTCCGCCTAGCGGACGTGCAGCCGAAGCTGGACTCGGAGGATTTGCACCACCTGATTTTGAGGTCCGCTAAAAGACCGGCGCGTACTATACCCGAAATCGTGCAGGGACGTGAGGAATATTTTCGCAGTGAAAGGCCATTGTCGGGCCATCAGTTAGCTGGAGCTGAATCGTTATTTCCCTGAAGACTGACGCAGTCAGGTAGCCGGCCGAATCTCGCGGATCAACCCCTCAAGGCTATACCCCAACCGCGGTGCAAGCGCCTCGGCACGCGTCCGCAACCCTTCCAGGTCCAGCGATTGTTCCAGATCCGCCGGCACCAGCAAGATCACATTGCCCTCCTTCACCGGCAGCTCCCAGTAATGCCGATGGTACAACCCACGCAGCAACGCCGCACCCAGCGGCTTGCCATCATCGGTGGCCCACTGGTTGATCACCAGCCAACCGCCCGGGTTCAGCTGCTGCTGGCAGTTCTCCAGGAAGTTCCACGCCAGGTGCCCCACGCCCGGCCCGTGGTCGGTGTACAGGTCGACGAACAGCAGGTCGGCCTTCTCCGCCGTGGGCAGCAACGCCAGGGCATCGCCGATGCGCACATACAGCCGAGGGTCGTCATCCAGCCCCAGGTACTCCATGGCCAGGCGCGGCACGTCCGGGCGCAGTTCGATGGCTTCGATGTCTTCCAGCGGCAGGAACTTCATGCAGGCCTGGGTCAGCGTGCCGGCACCCAGGCCAAGAAATAGCGCGCTCTCGGGCTGTTCGTGGCACAGCGCCCCCACCAGCATGGCGCGGGTGTAGTCGTACTCCAGCCAACTCGGGTCGGCCGTGAACACGCAGCTTTGCTCAATGGCATCGCCGAATTCCAGAAAGCGGTAGTCGTCTACTTCGTACACGCTGATGACGCCAAACGCGTCCTCGACCCGTGCCAGTAGCCGCTCTTCCCGTTCCGCCGTCATGCTTACCACCCGCCCGCGTAAAAACGCGCATTGTCCGTCAACACCCTCGATGCAACAAGCGCAGTGCCAACTGTTACCATGGCCCATAGCCTACAACCGACAAGACCGAGCCCGAGATGAACCAACCGTGGAGCCCTGACAGCTGGCGCGCCCTGCCGATCCAGCAGCAACCGACCTACCCCGACGCCGCGCACTTGCTGAAGGTTGAACAAACCCTGGCCAGCTATCCGCCGCTGGTATTCGCGGGCGAGGCACGCGAGCTGCGCCGCCAGTTTGCCGAGGTGACCGAAGGGCGCGCCTTCCTGCTGCAGGGGGGCGACTGCGCCGAGAGCTTCGCCGAGTTCTCGGCGGCGAAAATCCGCGACACCTTCAAGGTGCTGCTGCAAATGGCGATCGTGATGACCTTTGCCGCCGGCTGCCCGGTGGTCAAGGTTGGCCGCATGGCCGGCCAGTTTGCCAAGCCGCGCTCCTCGGGCGATGAAACCATCGGCGATATCACCCTGCCCGCCTACCGTGGCGACATCGTCAACGGCATTGGTTTCGATGCCAAAAGCCGCATCCCCGACCCGGATCGCCTGCTGCAGGCCTACCACCAGGCCACCGCCAGCCTCAACCTGCTGCGCGCCTTTGCCCAGGGTGGCTTTGCCGACCTGCACCAGGTGCACAAGTGGAACCTGGACTTCATTGCCAACTCGGCGCTGGCCGACAAGTACCACCAGCTGGCCAACCGCATCGACGAAACCCTGGCGTTCATGCGCGCCTGTGGCCTGGACAGCGCGCCACAACTGCGTGAAACCAGCTTCTTCACGGCCCACGAAGCACTGCTGCTGAACTATGAAGAAGCCTTTGTGCGCCAGGACAGCCTGACCGGCGACTACTACGACTGCTCGGCGCACATGCTGTGGATCGGCGACCGCACCCGTCAACTGGACGGTGCCCATGTGGAGTTCCTGCGAGGGGTGCACAACCCGGTCGGGGTCAAGGTCGGCCCCAGCATGAACCCTGAAGAGCTGATCCGCCTGATCGACACGCTCAACCCGGCCAACGACCCCGGGCGCCTGAACCTGATCGTGCGCATGGGCGCGAGCAAGGTTGGCGACCACCTGCCGGGGCTGATCCGCACCGTCGAACGCGAAGGGCGAAAGGTGCTGTGGAGCTCGGACCCGATGCACGGCAACACCATCAAGGCCAGCACCGGCTACAAGACCCGCGACTTTGCGCAGATCCTGGATGAAGTGAAGCAGTTCTTCCAGGTACACCAGGCCGAGGGCAGCCATGCCGGCGGCATTCATATCGAGATGACCGGGCAGAACGTCACCGAATGCATCGGCGGCGCCCGGCCGATCACTGAAGATGCGTTGTCTGACCGGTATCACACCCATTGCGACCCACGGATGAATGCCGATCAGTCGCTGGAGCTGGCGTTTCTGATTGCCGAAACCCTCAAGCAGGTGCGGCGCTAATCGAAGCAAGTCATACGGGCCTCTTCGCGGGCAAGCCCGCTCCCACAAGCACCGCACAACTCTCAAGTATTGTGCAGTACCTGTGGGAGCGGGCTTGCCCGCGAAGAGTCCGGCAAATCCACCGACAACGTTAGCCTATTTCCGCAGCGGATCATCCCAAAAGTGCCGCTCGGCCTCTTGCTGGATATCGGCCCGGCTCAGCCCCAGGTCATGCAAGGTAGCATCGCTGAGGGCGGCCAGTTCTCGCCGCTGGCGGTACAACTCCAGCCAGCGCACCGGCCGCTGCAGGACCGCATGCCACAGGTGGTGCAGGGAGAAGGCAGGTTGCTGGATGCTGCTGACATGACCTTTCATCGTGAAGCCCTCCGTGTTGGATGGCCTCAGTCTCGCGCCGGGCTTAAGATCAATCCAACGAATGTTTCTGATGCCATGCATCTCGGAGATTGATGCAATGTCCCAGTACCAGAGCCTCGATGCAGACGTGCTGCGCACCTTCGTCGCCATCGCCGAGCAAGGCGGTTTCACCCGCGCTGGCGAAGTGGTCAACCGCACCCAGTCGGCGGTGAGCATGCAGATGAAACGCCTGGAAGAAGACATTCTGCAGCGCCAGCTGTTCGAGCGTGACGGCCGCCAGGTCAGGCTCACCGCCGAAGGCCAGGTGCTGTTGGGCTATGCCCGGCGCATCCTCAAGCTGCATGGCGAGGTGTTCAATACCTTGCGCATGCCGCACATGGTCGGGATGGTGCGCATCGGCACGCCAGACGACTACGCCATGCGCTTTTTGCCGACCATTCTGTCGAGCTTTGCCCAGGCCTACCCGCTGGTGCAGGTGGAAGTGCATTGCGACTCGTCCAAACAGCTGATGCTGCGCCAGGACCTGGACCTGACCATCGTCACGCGCGAGCCGGGCAACGAGGTTGGCCAGTTGCTGCGCCAGGAACGCCTGGTGTGGGCCGCCGCCGAAGGCTTTTGCCCGCAAGAGCAGCGGCCGATGCCTGTGGCGCTGTTCAATACCGACTGCTTCTGCCGAGCCTGGACGTGCAACGCACTGGAAGCGCAGGGCATCGACTACCGCATCGCCTATACCAGCCCCAGCCTGGCGGCGATCTTTGCCATTGTCACGGCGGGCTTGGCGGTAACGGCGCAATTGCAGAGCCTGATTGGCGGGAACATCCGCATCCTGGGCGAACAGGACGGGTTGCCGCAGCTGCCCATGGCCAATGTAATGCTGTTGCGCAACACCAAGACCCAGTCCCCCATCACCGACTGCATGGCCGATTACATCGTCGAAGGGTTCAAGTAATTTGGGGCCGTTTTGCGGCCCCACAATCTCAAAGTTCAAACCCGAGCATCACCGCACACACCACCAAAAACACACAGAACATCGCCCGCAATACCTTCTCGGGCAGCGCATGGGCCAACTTCACCCCCCAACTGATGCTGAGCAAGCCGCCCACCGCCAGTGGAATCCCCACGCCCCAATCAACACTATGGTGCACGCCATAGGTCACCAGCGTGACCAAGGTGCTCGGCGCCGCCAGCGCCAGCGACAACCCCTGCGCCACCACCTGGGTGGTGCCAAACACACTGGTCAAGATCGGCGTCGCCACCACCGCCCCGCCGACACCGAACAACCCGCCCATGGTGCCGGCAAAGCTGCCCAGCACGCCCAGCCACGGCCAGGCATAGCGCAGTTCGGCACTCGGCGGCGACACTTTCATGAACATCCGCGCCACGTTCCACACCGCCAGCGCTACCAGAAAGCCGACAAAACCCAGGCGCATGGAATGCGCATCCAGCCCCACTGCCCAGATCGACCCCAGCCAGGCAAACAGGAAGCTGCACGCCGACAGCGGCACGGCATGGCGCAGCTCAATGCGGTTGCGCTGGTGATACCGCCACAGCGCCAGCAGCACGTTCGGTACCACCATCACCAGCGCCGTACCCTGCGCCAGTTGCTGGTCCAGGCCGAACAGCACGCCCAGCGCCGGAATGGCGATCAGCCCGCCGCCAATGCCGAACAGGCCCCCCATGGTGCCAAGGGCAGCGCCCAACACGATATACAACAACCACTCGATCATCAGGGCCTCATCCGCCTGTATAGATATTGCGAGCATGCTAACGATTGCGGGCTGGCAGGGAAACGCACAGCAGCGCACAATGGCTGTGCGCATTTCGCAGAAGCAAGGCAACCATGAGCCCCGATGCCCTCACCGACCAGCTGAGCCTGTTCCTCGATGTGCTGGAGACCGGCAGTTTTTCAGCCGCTGCCCGCCGCCATCCGCTGACCCCGTCTGCGGTGGCCCGACGCATCGACAACCTGGAAACCGCCGTGGGCAGCCGTCTGTTCAGCCGCAGCACCCACGCCGTGCGCGCCACCCCTGCGGGCAATGCGTTTGCCGAACGGGCCAGGCGCATCATCGAGGAGCTGCGCCTGGCCCGGGCCGAAGCAGTATCGCTGAGCAACGCCCCGGAAGGGCTGATCCGTATCGACGCCCCCGCCGCGTTCGGCCGCCGCCATCTTGCACCGGCCATCGCCGACTTCCTGGTGGCCTACCCTGGCCTGGACGTGCAGTTGCGCCTGATCGACAGCTTCGTCGACCTGCATGGCAGCCACCTGGGCGAGGTCGACCTGGTACTGCGTGCCGGCCCCCTGGCCGACACCCGCCTGGTCGCTACGCCGCTGGCCTACATGGTACGCATCGCCTGCGCCAGCCCGGCTTATCTGGCCAGCCGAGGCATCCCTACCTGCCCCAGCGAACTGCCCGGGCACGACGGCCTGGACTGGGACGGCCTGGCACCGCCGTTCGCCTGGCGCTTCACCGTAGCCGGGCAAACCCGCCTGTACCGCCCGGCGCGCATGCGCATGGCCGCCAACAATGCAGAAACCCTGCTGTTCGGCGCCCTCGCCGGCCTAGGTGTTGCCCACCTGCCCACCTGGCTGATCAGCGAATACCTTTTGCGCGGCGAACTGGTCCCGCTGTTTTGCGGTGGCGGCCTGCCCGAAGCCGAAACCAGCGGTATTTATGCGCTACGCCTGGAACACAAAACGAACTCTCGCAGCCGTTTGCTGCTCGAATTTCTCAAGAGTCGCTTCAGCCCGGTTCCCCCCTGGGACCTGGCCTTGCGCAGTGAACTGCGCGAGTAATGCGCGCACTAATGATCAGCGAGCCAGAATTCCCCATTATTGCCTTCAAGGACCTGCATGAACGCCAACACCCAAGCCTCCTGTGACGAGCTGCTGCTGGACAACCAGGTCTGCTTTGCCCTGCACTCCACCTCGTTGCTGATGACCAAGGTCTACAAACCGCTGCTGCAGGCCTTGGGCCTGACCTACCCACAGTACCTGGCCATGCTCGTGCTGTGGGAGCGCGACGGCCTGACCGTGGGCGAGATCAGCCAGCACCTGCTCACCGACCCGGGCTCGCTGACCCCGCTGCTCAAGCGCCTTGAAAGCGAGGGCCTGCTGCAACGCAACCGCAGCCGCGAGGACGAACGGGTGGTGATGGTGCAACTGACCGACAAGGGCCGTGCCCTGCAACAACAGGCCAAAGAGGTGCCTCAGTGCATCCTCAAGGCCAGTGGGTACAGCCTGGCGCAGCTGCAACAACTGCAGGCCGACCTGCTGAACTTGCGCGAGAACCTGCAGAAAAACCTCTGAAAGCTATGCTGTGCAATGGCCGTTCGGATGAGCGGTGACGATTTATCTTGCGCACAAACTAATTGCGCGCTAATTTAAATCCAACACCAACCCGCGCCCTCCCCCGAACAGGAAGCGCATAGCACATTAGCGAGGCTCAAGATGCAAAAGGTCACTCCGCTGTACATCGCAGAAGCTACCTCCACCGGTGGGCGCGACGGCAAATCCAAGTCCAGCGACGGTAAGCTGGTCGTCAGCCTGAGCACCCCCAAGGAACTGGGCGGCGCCGGAGGTGACGGCACCAACCCCGAGCAGATGTTCGCCGCCGGTTACTCGGCCTGCTTCATTGGCGCCCTCAAATTTGTAGCCGGGCAAGAGAAAAAAGCCCTGCCGGCCGATGCATCGATCACCGCCAACGTGGGCATCGGCCAGATCCCGGGTGGTTTCGGCCTGGACATCGACCTGCACATCAACCTGCCGGGCCTGGCCCAGGCCGATGCCGAAGGGTTGGTGGAAAAAGCGCACAAGGTGTGCCCGTACTCCAACGCTACCCGCGGCAATGTGGATGTA
The DNA here is from genome assembly GCF_043103635.1 of Pseudomonas sp. yb_9. NCBI lineage: Bacteria > Pseudomonadati > Pseudomonadota > Gammaproteobacteria > Pseudomonadales > Pseudomonadaceae > Pseudomonas > Pseudomonas sp. yb_9. The sequence continues at coordinate 18,662 of NZ_JBICKA010000059.1, forward strand.
CGCCTGCATGTGACCGTGTAAATCACAGGCACAAAAAAACCCGGCCAAGGCCGGGTTTTTGCGTTTCACAAGAAGAATTACTTCTTGGAGCGGCCTTTGAAGCTGTTGTCGCGAGTGTCGATGTCGATCCACTCGTCGATCTGGATGAAGTCGGCAACCTGGATCTCGGTACCGTTCTTCAGTTTGGCAGGCTTCATGACCTTGCCCGAGGTGTCGCCGCGAGCAGCGTTCTCGGTGTAGACAACCTGACGGCTGATGGTGGTCGGCAGTTCAACCGATACCAGGCGGCCTTCAAAGAACACGGCTTCGCAGATGTCTTCCATGCCTTCTTCGATGTACGGCAGAACGGCGTCGATGTCTTCGGCGTTCAGTTCGTACATGGTGTAGTCGGTGGTGTCCATGAAGGTGTACGAGTCACCGCTGATGAACGACAGGGTCGCTTCTTTGCGATCCAGGATCACGTCGTCCAGCTTGTCGTCCGCACCGTATACGGTTTCGGTCTTGTAGCCGGTCAGCAGGTTCTTCAGCTTGGTCTTCATGATCGCGCTGTTACGGCCCGACTTGGTGAACTCAGCTTTTTGAACCAGCCACGGGTCGTTGTCGATCCGCAGGACGGTACCGGGTTTCAGTTCTTTACCAGTTTTCATTACGAAGTATCCGAATCTGGATGGATTTATAAAAATCGAGGCCGCGTATCATAGCGAATTTCGGTAAAAGTGTACTAGCGCTGTGGCAAGGTCCGGCTGAGCGGCCTGTTGCACACCCCAAAGGCGGGCATGCTGCTGCAGTTCTGGCCAATGGTGACGGGCCGCCCGCCAGGCCTGGCCCATGTCGAAATCCATGTTCCAGGCACGCCATAGGCCCAGCAGTGCGGCATCGGCATCGTCTGACAGGCCGCGTCGATAATGCCCGAGAAACGCTTCGAGCTTTTCCCAGTGGGCATTTTCGTCCTGTACGTAGATGTGCCACAGCATCGGTTGCCCGGCCCACTGTGCACGCACGAACGAATCTTCGCCGCGCACGGCGTTGAAATCACAGCTCCACAGCAGCCGGTCGTAGTCGTCCTGGCTGACGAAAGGCAGCACCTGCACCGTCAGTGCCCCTCGTTTGCGCACGCTGCCCACGGGTAGCGGCGCCTCGCCAAGCCACTGGCTGAGCCCCGCGACAACGCGCCCCAGCGGCACCAGCAGGTGACAAGGCTGCTCGCTTGTGGCCAGGGCATCAAGCCAGTTGCCCAGCTGCGGGTTTTCGTAGGCGAACAGCGAAACCAGCAACGCCCCTGCTTCGGGGTTTACACCAAGCCCCTGCAAGAAGGCCTGCCTTGCCCCCTGCTCAAAGGCGTCACGCCGCGCCAGCAGCGAGCCCTCACGCAGCAGGCCACCGGTTTTCTCGGTAAAGCCGGGGAAGAAAAACACCTTGCGCAGGCCGTTGGGCTGCGGCGACGGCAAGCCGTGGCAGCCTTCCACCCAGTCCTCGGCACTGAGGTATTCCAGATTCAGCCACAGCGGCGGCGTGGCGCAGGCACGCATGGCCTCCACATAAGGCGCCGGCAACTGGCAGGCGAATGCGCCGATCACCACATCAGCCGGATCCACCGGCAACCAGGCCGCCGGCCATTGGCGCACGTCCACACCCTGCTGCCACTGTTGCGTAGCAGTGGCATCGGCGCCGGGGCACATGGGCGTGAAGGCGTTCAGGTCATCCACCCACAGGCGCACCGCCAGGCCATGCTCAGCCACCAGCTGCCGAGCCAGGCGCCAGGTCACGCCAATATCGCCGTAGTTATCGACGACACTGCAGAAGATGTCCCAGGTGGCTTTCATGCGCCCCTCCCGTACCGGTGCAAAAACCGCGAATTCTGCGCATAAATTGTCGCCGACAAAAGCACCTGCGCGGAAAAATGCGCAAGTGCATGCGACAATGCACCCCGACCGACCTTGCCAGGAGGCTGCCATGCCCCGCCAGCGTGAACTGAAAATCACCCTCAAGCCGTTGCCGTTGATCCTGTGCGTTGCCTTTGGCCTTTGGCTGGGCGCGGTGGCCATTGTGGCGAGCGCCTGGCTGGCCCTGTCGGTGTGGCCGCAGCAGGTACAGCCGCTGGCCCAGGCCCTGCCCCCCAGCGTCTACCCGCCAGCATCGGCACCGGCAGCCGCCACGCCAGCGGATGCCCAGGCCGAGATGTTCGACCGCTACAAGGACATCCTGCACAAGCAGGAACAGCAACAGGCCGCCGAAGCCGCGCAAGGCAACCCGCGCAACCTCAACAGCCCCAAGTGCCAGTTCTGGCTGCAGCAGAACCGCACCGCCCCCACCGAAAAAAGCCAGGCCAATGTGCTGGAGTTCTGTTACTGACCATGGACAAGCCCCACCTGCTGGCGCAGATCGTCGCCATCCTCACGCATGATCTGGACGTGCTGACCCGTGCGGCGCAAACCGCCTACGAGGCCGCCACCGCCGAAGAGAACATCGCCGAGAACAAGTACGACACCCTGGGCCTGGAAGCCTCCTACCTGGCCACCGGTCAGGCCCGGCGCAGTGCAGAGATTCGCCAGGCGCTGCTGATCTACCAGCAGTTGCTGCTGCGCGACTATGACCCGGCACGGGGAGTGCAGGTGAGCAACCTGGTGACGCTGGAGGATGAGGATGGCGGGCAGCGGCGGGTGTTCATCGGCCCTGAAGCGGCAGGGCTGAAAATTGGCGAGGGGGATGGGTTGGTAACTGTAATTACCCCACGCTCGCCGCTTGGGCAGCAGTTAATGGGCAAGAAGACTGATGATGAGGTGAGCCTGGGCGTGCAGGCATTGTTCATTGTTGATGTTGTCTGAACTTGCCCGCGAAGGGGCCGGAACAGGCAATAATGCACACCTAATGGTCTTGCAAGGCATCAAACCGCCCCGCCAACCCCTGCTCGGCAAACTTCTCCACCACAAAATCGATGAACGCCCGGGTCTTTCCCGGCAACAGCTTGTGCTCGGCGAAATACAGGCTGATGTGCCCGTCGTCCACATACCAGTCCGGCAACACCCGCCGCAGCCGCCCACCCTGCAGGTAGGGCACGGCAAACGGCAGGCTCACCAGGGCAATCCCCAGCCCCTGCTCGGCCACCGCGCACGCCGCGTCCGAATCGCTCATGGTCATCGCCTGGCGCAGTTGCAACGGCTGTTGCGCCTGCCAGCGGCTAGTCAACGGCCACGAACGCACCCGCCCGGTCTGCGGTGAGCGGATCAGGATACCGTCGTGGCGCTGCAGCACCTCCGGGTCTGCAATCGGCGCATGCCGCTCAAGATAAACCGGCGCCGCCACCAACACCCGGTGCGCAGGCGTCAGCTTGCGCGCCACCACCCCCGGCGGCAGTTCAAAACCACCGCCAATCGCCGCATCGAACCCTTGGCCAATCAAGTCGACCTGGCGGTTGTCGAAATGCCAGTCCGGGGTAATAGCCGGGTAACGGCGCAAAAACTCACTCAGCAACGGCAACACGTACAAGCGCCCGAACACCGTACCCATACTTACCCGCAACAGCCCGGCCGGCTGGCCTTCGGCGCTGGCCAGGTTGGCCACGGCGTACTGGATAGTGCGAAAGCTGTCACTGACCTCACCGAGAAAACGCTGCCCCGCTTCGGTCAAAGTCAGCTTGCGGGTACTACGCTGGAACAACCGCACCCCCAGGCGCGCCTCCAGTTGGGCCACATGCTTGCCCACAGCGGCCGGGGTAATGCTCAGGCGCCTGGCAGCCTCGGCAAAGCTGCCGACCTCGGCACTGCGGATGAAGCATTCCAACGCGTTGAACGATTCCATGGCCATGATTGGCAACCAAAGGTTTACTCTGCTGATAGTGATTGCCATCTTATCAGCAGGTAATCGAGCGCCGATACTGCGCCCATCCAAGGCATTCCGGCCTGGCTTCCAGCAGGAGATCAGCATGTCCAAGCAACTTACACTCGAAGGCAAAGTGGCCCTGGTACAGGGCGGTTCCCGCGGCATTGGTGCGGCCATCGTGCGGCGCCTGGCCCGCGAAGGCGCACACGTGGCCTTTACCTATGTCAGCTCTGCCGGCCCGGCAGAAGCACTGGCCCAGGAAATTACCGAAAACGGCGGCAAGGCCCTGGCCCTTCGCGCCGACAGTGCCGATGCAGCAGCCGTGCAACTGGCGGTGGATGACGCCGTGAAGGCCTTCGGCCGACTGGATATCCTGGTCAACAACGCCGGCGTGCTGGCAGTGGCACCGGTAGCCGAATTCGACCTGGCCGACTTCGACCGCATGCTGGCGGTGAATGTACGCAGCGTGTTCGTCGCCAGCCAGGCCGCCGCACGCTACATGGGCCAGGGCGGGCGCATCATCAACATCGGCAGCACCAACGCCGAGCGCATGCCGTTTGCCGGTGGCGCACCCTATGCCATGAGCAAGTCGGCGCTGGTTGGCCTGACCCGCGGCATGGCCCGTGACCTGGGGCCGCAAGGCATTACCGTGAATAACGTGCAGCCAGGGCCGGTGGACACCGACATGAATCCGGCCAGCGGCGAGTTTGCCGAGAGCCTGATCCCGCTGATGGCGATTGGGCGGTATGGCGAGGCGGATGAGATTGCCAGCTTTGTGGCTTACCTCGCGGGCCCAGAGGCCGGGTACATCACCGGGGCAAGCTTGACGATTGATGGCGGGTTTGCTGCTTGAGCTGATGGGCTGCCTGTGCCGGCGACAGGGCCGGTACAGGCTTATCCACTCCCAGACCCCAGCCGCTGTTCCATCACCTCCAGAAAAGCCCGGGCAGCGGGCGTCGGGCTGGAGGACCACACGGCATACAAGTGCCGCACCGGCGCATCCACCAACCGCGCCACCGTCACACCTTCGAAGCCCTGGGCCACCCGCTCCGGCACCAGGCCCACCGCCATGCCCCGCTGCACAAACTTTTCCACCAGACGCACATGCCCGATTTCAAACTGCACCCGGCGCTGCAACCCTGCGGCGTGAAACGCCTCATCCGTCTGCCGCCGTGCCCCGGTGCCTTCAGGGAAGTCCACCAGCACCTCGTCCGCCAGGTCGGCCAACGCCAACGGCGTACGGCCGGCAAGTCGATGACCAACCGGCAACAACGCCACCAGTTCCTCCCTGGCCAGCAAGCGGTGCTCCACGCCCTGCACGACCTCGCCCTGCCACAGGCCTATAAAGCCCACATCCAGGCGCCGCTCGACCACATCGGCGATCAGCAATTCGCTCTTGGCCGTGATCCAGCGCACATCCACATCCGGGAAACGACCATGAAACAGTGCCAGCAGGTCGACCAGGTCCAACGCCGTAAGCGAGCTGATTTCACCAATCGCCAGTCGCCCTCGCACCTGTCCGCAAGCCGCCGCCACGTCATCGGCAATGCGCCGGGCCGCTTCCACCGCCGGCCGGGCGCTAAGCACAAAAGCCTCGCCGGCAGGGGTCAGGCGCACCCGTCGCGAACTACGCTCGAACAGGCTGACGCCCAACTGTGCCTCCAGCCGCGCCACCTGATGGCTAAGCGCCGACTGCACCACATGGCAGCGCTCGGCCGCGCGGGTAAAGCTGCCCGTGTCGGCAACGGCAAGGGCATATTCGAGCTGCTTGAGGTTCATGGATCTATCTGCTTTCAAGATGGATAAGTTGAAAACTATACATTGGTGTCATGCCAGACACTTCCTGATAATCCTCCCACTTACTACTGCCCGCCACGAGAACCGCATGAACGCCCCCACTCTCAGCCGCGCCCTGATCCTGCTGATGGCCACCGCCACCGGCCTGGCCGTGGCCAGCAATTACTACGCCCAACCACTGCTGCACAGCATCGCCGAGCAGTTCGGCCTGAGCACCGCCAGCGCCGGCAGCATCGTCATCGCCGCCCAACTCAGCTATGGCGCCGGCTTGTTGTTGCTTGCGCCGCTGGGTGACCTGTTCGAGCAGCGCCGGCTGATCACCGTTATGACCGCTATTTCCACGCTGGGCCTTGTCATCAGTGCCTGTGCGCCGAGCCTGCCCTGGCTGATCCTGGGCACGGCGCTCACCGGGCTGTTCTCGGTGGTGGCGCAGATCCTGGTCCCCATGGCCGCGACCCTGAGCGCGCCAAATCAGCGCGGCCGTGCGGTCGGCACGCTGATGAGCGGCCTGCTGCTGGGGATCCTGCTGGCGCGCACCGCAGCCGGGTTCATGGCCGAACTGGGCGGCTGGCGTAGCATCTATGTGCTGGCCGCCGTGCTGATGGCGATTACCGCCCTGGCCCTGTACCGCAGCTTGCCACAGCACCACAGCCATGCTGGGCTAAAGTACCCGGCGCTGATCGCTTCGGTGTTCCGCCTGTTCTTCGAAGAGCCCGTGCTGCGCCTGCGCTCACTGCTTGGGCTGCTGGCGTTCAGCCTGTTCGCACTGTTCTGGACACCGCTGGCGTTTCTGCTCGCACAAGGCCCCTACCACTATTCCGATGCCGTGATCGGCCTGTTCGGTCTGGCTGGTGCGGCGGGTGCGCTGTCGGCCAACTGGGCCGGGCGGCTGGCCGACCGTGGCAAAGGCTCGCTGGGTACCACTGTGGGCTTGGTCGTGTTGCTGCTGTCGTGGGTGCCGCTGGGGTTTGCCCAGCAGTCGCTGCTGGCCTTGCTGCTGGGCGTGCTGATGCTCGACCTGGCAGTGCAACTGGTGCACGTGAGCAACCAGAACGCAGTGATTGCCCTGCGGCCCGAGGCACGCACGCGGCTGAATGCCGGGTACATCACCTGCTACTTCATTGGCGGGGCGCTGGGCTCGCTGCTGGGCACACAGTTGTTCCAGCACCAGGGCTGGACGGGCATTGTGGTAGCAGGCCTGGTGATAGGCGGGCTGGCGCTGCTGGCGTGGGGGCTGGCCAATCGAAAGGCCGTTTGATTGACACAGGGGCGACATCGCACCGCACTACCCTCCGTCGTATTGGCGTTGACTTGCCTGCCCGGGCAGCGCTCAGTAGGCGCTGGTCAATGCCCTTTCCCTGACAGGACGACTTTATGACAAGACTCACGGTGCAATCCGGCGATTTCTTGCAAGGTGAAGGCGAGTATCGCAACGGATCGCTCACACTCAAGACCCCGCGCAGTCCCTCCCCGGGCGAGCGGATTTCACTCGCGCGCATCAGCGACCTCAGGCTGGCCAGCCTGGAATCAAGCCGCAGCCTGGGCAGCGCCCTGGGCTGGGGTGTGGCCGGCGCTTTGGTAGCGGGTCCGGTAGGGTTGCTGGCCGGGCTGTGGCTGGGTGGCAAGGAGGAAGAAGCCACCTTCCTGGCCACCTTCAAGGATGGGCGCAAGCTCATGGCGATAACCGACGGCAAAACCTGGTCAAAGATCGATGACAGCTGGCGGCAGCACAAGCGGCCCGCCAACCAGGACTGAATATCGCGGGGCCCGGATCGTTTTATGCAGAAGGCGGCTGTTAAGATGCCGCCTTTTTCATGGTCGGAGCCCCCGCATGCCACCGCGTCACCCCCGCCTGCCCCTGAGCCTGCTCAGCCTGGGCTTGGCCCTGCATTGCCACCATGTGCTCGCCGAAGACAGCGTGGTGCTGGCGCCGCTGCAGGTGTCCGACACCTATGCCAACGATGGCTACCAGGCACGCCAGGCCGCGGTGGGTGGCTTGCAGCCCGCGCCCTTGCTCGATACGCCCGCCTCGGTCAGCGTATTCACCCAGCAACTGCTGGAAGACCGCCAGGTGCGCAAGCTCAGCGAAGTGCTGCAAAGTGACGCCTCGGTTGGCGACAGCTATGCCCCCATCGGCTACTACGAAAATTTCAATGTGCGCGGCTTCGAGCTGAATGCCGCCAGCAGCTACCGCATCAATGGCCAGACCATCGCCGGTGAGCAGAACGTGGCCCTGGAGAACAAGCAGCAGGTGGAGTTGCTCAAGGGCCTGTCAGGGCTGCAGAGCGGCATGTCGGAGCCCGGCGGCTTGGTCAACTACGTGACCAAGCGTGCCGAAGACGTGCGCAGCGTCACGGTATCGACCAATGAGCAAGGCGAACGCTACCTGGCCACCGACCTGGGCGGCTGGTTCGGCAGCGAAAAACAGTTTGGCCTGCGCGCCAACCTGGCCCATGAAGACATCCGCGCCTACGTCGACCACGCCGACGGCAAGCGCGACTTCGCCTCGCTGGCGTTCGACTGGCAGATCAACCCGGATGCCACCCTGCAGCTGGATGCCGAATACCAGCACCGCGAACAGCGCTCGGTGCCGGGTTACCAATTACTGGGCGGCACTGAAGTGCCCCACGGCATCGACCCGGATGACCGCCTGGCCTACCAGGATTGGGCCAAGCCGGTGCAGAACGACTCGCTGAACCTGGGCGGGCGCTTCGAGTACCGCTTCAACGAGGCCTGGACCGGCACCTTGAGTGCCTCGCGCAGCAAGGTGGTGATCGACGACTACAGTTCGTTCGCCTGGGGTTCGAGCGAAGGCGCATTTTTCGGCAACAATGGCGACTACGACATCTACGACTTCCGCAGCCCCGACGACACCCGCCGCACCGATGAGGCGCAGGCCATGCTCAATGGGCGGTTCGATGCGTTGGGCTTGGGTCATGAGCTGACCGTGGGGACCAGTGCGCAACGGCGTACGCTGGATCAGCGACCCAGCTATATGGAATGGGTCGGTACAGGCAACCTGTATACTGGTGCACCGGCTTTTGATCCATCCGATAAGTCCATCAGGTCAAGCGAGCGTCGCCTGGACAGCCGCCAGTATGGGCTGTTTTTCAGCGACCGAATCAGCTTCAACGAGCAATGGCAGATCGTGCTGGGTGCACGTGAAGTACGCCTGGACGAGAAAACCTGGAATGAAGACGGCGCAACTGGTCGCCACACCCGGCAGTACGAGTTGCTGCCTAACGCAGCGCTTATATACAAACCGCAGCCGGATACCACGGTATACGCCAGCTATTCCAAAGGCCTGTCGGCCGGCGGCACAGCGCCGTGGTTTGCGCTGAACAAATTCGAAATCCTCGCGCCCACTACCTCGCACCAACTGGAACTGGGCCTGAAGCACGATTGGCAAGGTGTGAGCTTCAGCGCCGCGCTGTTCCAGATCCGCCAGGCCTACCAGTACGCACGCCCGGACGGCGCCGGCAACTTCACCTATGTGCAGCAAGGCCAGCAGAAAAACACCGGCCTGGAACTGGGCGTCAGCGGCTGGGTGACCCACAACCTGCAGGTGCAAGCCAGCGCTGCGGCCATTCGGGCGCGGGTGCAAAACAGCGGCACCGAGGCCTATGAAGGCCATCAGGCGATCAACGTGCCCAGGTTCCGGGCAGCGCTGCAGGCAGAATACACACTGCCGGTGCCAGGCCTGGCGTTGCTGGGCGGGGCGCGCTACAGCGCCGGCAAGTCTGCGAGCCAGGCGGGAAACGTGGAGGTTGGCGGCTATGCGGTATTCGATCTTGGCAGCCGCTACCGAACGCGTATTGCCGGGTATGACACGGTGCTACGGCTGACCGTTGATAACGTGTTCGACAAACGCTACTGGCGTGATGCAGGGGATTACCTGGGGGATAACTACCTGTTCCAGGGGGCGCCACGTACGGCTCGGCTGTCGGCTTCGGTCAGTTTCTAGATTAGAGGCGCACCAAAGCCAACCTGCATCACCGAAGGCATCATTCCTGGCGGAAGGGCAACATTCCCCGTGCCTCCTCGGCATACCCCCTTACCCCTTCCCGCTCCTGCGCCAGGAAATCCTCCACCGCCCGCCGCAACCCGGGGTGCAGCAGGTAATGCCACGACCGCGTCAACACCGGCTCGAACCCGCGTATCAACTTGTGCTCCCCCTGCGCCCCGGCATCGAAACGCTGGTAGCCCTCGGCAATGGCAAAGTCCATGCCCTGGTAGAAACACGTCTCGAAATGCAACCGGTCGAATTCATCCAGGCAGCCCCAGTAACGACCAAACAGGCTGTCGCCCCCCACCAGGCTCAGCGCCATCGCCACATCGCGCCCACCCTGACGCGCCATCACCACCCGCATAGCCTCGGGCATGCGCTCGGCCAGCAGGCTGAAAAATGCGCGGGTCAGGTAGGGGGCACGGCGGCGCACCGCATAGGTGTTGGCGTAGCACAGGAAGACGAAATCCCACTGCGCCTCGTCCAGCTCATCGCCACGGTACCAGCGAAAATCAATGCCCTGCCCGGCCACCTGCTCACGCTCCTTGCGCATCTGCTTGCGCTTGCGCGAACTCAGGCTGTCGAGAAAGTCCTGAAAGTCCCTGTAGCCCCGGTTGCGCCAATGGAACTGACACCCAAGGCGCTCCATCCAGCCCGGCAGGCCTGCCAGCTGTGTGTCCAGTGCCGGGTCGGTGAAGTTGATGTGCGCACCGGATAACCCGCCCTTGCCAAGGTACTCGGGCAGGGCCTGCAGCATCATCAAACCGTCGGCAGGGTCCGCCGCCAACAGGCGTGGGCCGCTGACCGGGCTGAACGGTACTGCCCCCAGCAGCTTGGGGTAGTAGGCAATACCTGCCCGCTCACAGGCATCGGCCCAGCCATGGTCGAAAACGTACTCGCCAAACGAATGCCACTTGCGGTAAGCCGGCAACAACGCCCTCACCTGCCCGTCACGCTCCAGCACCAGGTGCTCGGCAGCCCATCCCGTGCTGCGCTGCACGCTGCCGCTGTCCTCCATCGCACTGAGGAAGGCATGGCGCAGGAACGGTTGGCCTGCGGGCACCAGGGCGTCCCAGGTGGCTGCCGGAAGATCACGCAAATGGGCAAGGCTGTACAGGCTGGTCACGGTTTCGGCTCGCTGTGTGAAGGCCTTCAGTATCCTCAAGGAAGGCCCGGCACTCAAATGACGAACGTCGGGCTGACCCTTTTATTCTCAATTACTTAACCGCAGTGCCACTAATTAGACATTAATCTGTCATTGGCCCCCGCAATACTTGCGCCTGTTTTCCGGAACCTCAGAACCTGTCTAGTCAGGCCCTTTCCGAAGACATGCCAACGCAGGGGCAGGCGCTTGAGCCTCCCCCATTTTTTTCAGTAGGGAGAACCTTATGCGTCTTGTTTCTACACTTACCGGAGTGAGCCTCACCGGCATGATGCTGGCTCTGAGCGCCCCGGCCAGTGCTGCTGTCGACGCCAAGCTGCTCGAAATGCTCCGCGCCAACGGCTCGATCAACCAGGCGCAGTACAACGAACTGCAGGGCGACCTGGCAAAAGAAACCAAGGAAAGGGCCGACCAGAAAGCTCAGTCTGAACGGATGAGCAACTTCGAACAGAAAGTGGCATGGGCCGCCAAGACCCAGATTAAGGGTGATGTGCGCCTGCGTTACGAAGACGTCAACGTTGACAACCCGATCTCCCGCAGCGGCAACCAGGACCGTGAGCGCGTACGTGCCCGTGTCGGCTTCTACAGCGAGATCAACCCGCAGGTTGACGCTGGCGTGCGTGTGGCCACCGGCAGCAGCGCCGATGCCCGTTCGACCAACCAGAGCCTGGACAACTACTTCGAGAAGAAATCGCTGTGGGTCGACCTGGCCTACCTCGACTGGCACCCGACTGCCGTACCTAACCTGCACCTGATTGGCGGCAAGATGATACAGCCATGGGTGAGCATGGGCGACATCATCTGGGACAGCGACATCAACCCGGAAGGCGTGGCAGCTACCTACAAGACCAACCTCGGCCCGGCCGAAGTGTTCGGCAGCATCGGCCACTACAACCTGAAGGACAACGTCGACGGCGACGGCGTGCAGTTCAAGCACGACGCGCAACTGTACGCGGCCCAGCTGGGTACCAAGTTCAACGCGGCTGACACCGTCAAGGTTACCGTTGGCGGCAGCGTATACGGCTACGACAACGACAAGGCCTCGGTTGCTCTGCGCTCGCTGGGCAACACCACCGACGAGTTCAACCTGGTTGAAGGCTTCGGTCAGGTCGATTTCACCGGTTTCGCCATTCCACTGTCGGCTTACGGCCAGTTCGTCAAGAACACCGAAAGCACCGACGGCAAGGACAAGGCCTGGCTGGCTGGTTTGAAGAGCAAGATCGGCGCCTGGAGCCTGGACTACAACTACCGCGACGTACAGCGTAACGGTGTTGTCAGCCTGTTCACCGACTCCGACTTCGGTAACGGCTTCACCGGTTCCCGTGGCCACAAGTTCAAGGTGGGTTACGAAATCGACAAGAACTTCGCCCTGGGCGCGGCCTACATGATGGCCAAGACCGACTACTCCAATCTGCCGAACAGCGATGCTGATGTAGACACGCTGCAGGTGGACCTGGAAGCCAAGTTCTAAGCACCCCCCTCCTCTGCTTCACCTGAAGCGGGAAATGCCGACCCCATCCGGCGTTTCCCGCTTTTTTTGCCTGTGAGAAATGCGCCGGCCTCTTCGCGGGCTCGCCCGCGAAGAGGCCGGTACAGGCTGACTAAGGATCAGCGCTTGCGCAGAATCACGCTACCAATCGAATACCCTGCACCAAACGAGCTCAATACGCCCAACGACCCCTTGGCCAGGTCGTCCTGATACAGGTGGAAGGCAATCACCGACCCTGCCGAACTCGTATTGGCATAGCGGTCCAGAATCACCGGCGCATCTTCCTCGGCCACTTCACGCCCCAGCAACTTCTTGACGATCAGGTGGTTCATGCTGAGGTTGGCCTGGTGCAGCCAGAAGCGCTTCACATCGCTCGGTTGCAGGCCATTTTCCTGCAGGTGCTCACCGATCAGCTCGGCCACCTTCGGGCACACCTCACGGAACACCTTGCGGCCTTCCTGGATGAACAGCTTGTCTGCGGCGCCCTCGCCCTCTTCCGCTGCCCGGTTGAGGAAGCCGAAGTTGTTGCGGATGTTGTTGGAAAACTCGGTCCACAGCTTGGTGCTGACGATGTCGAACTGGTGCGCCGAGGTGGCCTTGTCGGCACGCTCGAGCAACACCGCAGTGGCGGCATCACCGAAAATGAAATGGCTGTCGCGGTCACGGAAGTTCAGGTGCCCGGTGCACACTTCCGGGTTGACCATCAGCACCGCACGCGCCTGGCCCAGGGCCACGCTGTTGGCGGCAGTCTGGATGCCGAAGGTGGCCGACGAGCAGGCGACGTTCATGTCGAAGGCAAAGCCCTGGATGCCCAGCGCCTGTTGCACTTCGATGGCGATGGCCGGGTACGGGCGCTGCAGGTTGGAGCAGGCGACGATCACGCCATCGACATCGGCAGCTGTGCGGCCGGCGCGCTCCAGGGCCTGGCGGGCAGCGGCCACGGCCATTTCGCAGAGCACCGAGGGCTCGTCGTTGGAACGCTCGGGCAGGCGTGGTTTCATGCGCTGCGGGTCGAGGATGCCAGCCTTGTCCATCACGAAGCGGCTCTTGATGCCCGAGGCCTTTTCGATAAAGGCCGCATCGGACAGCGGCGCTGCTTCAACTTCACCGCGCTCGATGGCAGCGGCGTTGTCCTGGTTGAACTGCTGCGACCAGGCGTTGAAGGAAGCCACCAGTTCTTCATTGGAAATGCTCTGGGCCGGGGTGTACAGGCCGGTGCCGCTGATCACGACATTATGCACGGTCGTTCCTCTGGTCAAAGGCCATCGCCACAGGGCGCTGGCTGGGAATATGACAAGTTAGTGGCACTTTAGTACCAATTCAGGGGCGTACGTGCACCCTGTGGGAGCGGGTTCGCCCGCGAAGGGCCGCAACGCGGCCCCAAACTCCCTGAAGTTTGCCACAAATCGGGCAGGTTAGCCTTCCACCTGGCTCCACTGTTTGCTCAATCTTTTGTCGGAAATCGGCACCTTGGTGCCCAACTGCTGGGCAAACAGCGACACCCGGTATTCCTCCAGCCACCAGCGGTACAACGTCAGTTGCTCATCGCGCTTGCCTTCCTGGGCATGCTTGTCGGCACGGGCCTTGTACTGTGCCCACAAATTGGCCAGCTCACCGCTCCATACCCGGTCCTTCTGCACCTGCGAACCCAGCTTCTCCAGGCGCAGCTCCACCGCCTTGAGGTAACGCGGCAGCTCCTTGAACCAAACCCCGGGCGTTTCACGCACAAAGCCCGGGTACACGAGGTTGCCCAGCTGTTGCTTGATGTCGTTCAGCGCCACCGCCTGGGTCAGGTCGATCTTGCCCTTGAAGCGCTTCTGCAGCCCATGCCACAGCTTCAGCACCTCCAGCGTCAGGCGCGCCAGCCGCTCGGCATATTCGGCCCAGTTGCCGCGCTTACGCTCAGCCAGCCCGGCCAAGGCCGCACCATCACGCGGTAACGGCTGTTCGCCTTCAAGGATGCAGCTGTCCAGGCTGGCCAGCAGGATGTCCTCGACCAGTGCCTCGACCCGGCCCATTTCACGGTACAGCAGGCCAAGCTCGGTCAGGCCCGGCAGCTTGCCGCGCAGGTACTTGGCCGGCTCGGCCAGTTGCTGCAACAACAGGCGCTGCAGGGCGCGGCGGTGCTGGAACTCGGCTTCGGCCTGGGTCGAGAAACGCCCTTCGCGCACGCTACCGCCCTCTTCCACCAACGCCGGGTACACGGTCATCGACAGACCGGCAATCTTCTGTTGGGCGGTCTGCTTCACTTCGCTGAAGGCCTTGGCCTGCACCGGCTGCTCGCTCTTTTCAGTGCGCGGCACTGCCAGGGCAGCCTGGCTGGCGGCAGCAAAGCGCGCGGTCAGCTCGGCCAGATCGCGGCCCTCGCCAAGGAACTTGCCCTGGCCGTCGACCACTTCGATGTTCATGCGTAGGTGGCCTTCGACCAGCTGGACCGACTCGTCCCAGGCTTCGTCGGACACCCGCGCACCGGTCATGCGCAGCAGCTCCTGGCCCAAAGCCTGCGGCAGTGCGCCCTGACCGAAGGTCATACGCGCCAGCGAAGCCTTGACGAAGTCCGGCACCGGCACGAAGTTCTTGCGCAGGGCCTTGGGCAGGTTGCGTATCAGCGCCACGCACTTGGCTTCCAGCAGGCCTGGCACCAGCCATTCCAGGCGCTCGCCGGGCAGGCTTGGCAGCAACGGTGCCGGCACCCGCACGGTCACGCCGTCACGCGGGTGGCCGGGTTCAAAGTGGTAGCTCAGCGGCAGGCGCAGCTCGCCGACCTGCATGCTGTCGGGGTACTGCGCGGCAGTGACTTCGCTAGCCTGGCGGGCCAGCACGTCTTCCTCACGCATGATCAGCAGGTTGGCATCCTTCTGGCTGCCCATGCGGTACCAGCTGTCGAAGGTCGCGGTCTGGTGGATTTCCGCCGGCAGGCGCGCTTCGTAGAAGGCGTACAGCGTTTCCTCGTCAGCCAAGATGTCACGCCGGCGGGCCTTGGCCTCCAGCTCGTCGAGTTCTTCGAGCAGGCGTTTGTTGGCCGCCAGGCACTTGGCCCGCGACTGTATTTCGCCACCCACCAAGCCCTCGCGGATGAACAGCTCACGCGAAGTGACCGGGTCGATCGGGCCGAAATGCACCGGGCGGCGGCCGACCAGAATCAGGCCGTACAGGGTGATCTGCTCATAAGCCACCACCTGCCCGCGCTTCTTCTCCCAGTGCGGTTCGAAGTGGTTTTTCTTGACTAGATGGCCGGCCAGCGGCTCGATCCAGTCCGGCTCGATCTTGGCGACCATGCGCGCATACAGCTTGGTGGTCTCGACCAGTTCCGCGGCCATGACCCACTGCGGTCGCTTGCGCCCCAGGCCCGAAGACGGGTGCACCCAGAAACGCCGTTGACGCGCCCCCTGGTAGTCGCCCTCTTCGGTCTTCTGGCCGATCTGGCTGAGCAGGCCGCTGAGGATGGCCTTGTGCATCTTCTGGTAGTCGGACGGTTCCTTGTTCACCGTCAACTGCAGGTCACGGCAGATCAGCGCCAGCTGGCGGTGGGCATCGCGCCACTCGCGCAGGCGCAAGTAATTCAGGAAATGCTTGCGGCACCAGTTGCGCAGCGGGTTGGCCGTCAGCGCCTGGCGTTGCTCTTCAAAGCCGCGCCACAGGTTGACCAGCGCGGCGAAGTCGGAGTCCACGTCCTTCCATTGCGCATGAGCCTGATCGGCCGCCTGCTGACGCTCCGGTGGGCGCTCGCGCGGGTCTTGCACCGACAGTGCGCTGGTAACGATCAGCACTTCCTGCAGGCTGCCCAGTCGGGCGCCTTCGAGCAGCATGCGGCCCAGCCGCGGGTCGATGGGCAGGCGCGCCAGTTGGCGGCCAATCGGGGTCAGCTGGTTTTCGCGGTTGACCGCCGACAGTTCCTGCAACAGGTTGAAGCCATCGCTGATGGCCTTGCCATCCGGCGGCTCGATGAACGGGAACGCATCGATCGCGCCCAGGCGCAGGTGCAACATCTGCAGGATCACCGCCGCCAGGTTGGTGCGCAGAATCTCCGGGTCGGTAAACGCCGGCCGGCTGTTGAAGTCCTCTTCGCTGTACAGGCGTACGCAAATGCCCGGCTCGACCCGGCCGCAACGGCCTTTACGCTGGTTGGCACTGGCTTGGGACACAGCTTCGATGGGCAGGCGCTGCACTTTGGCGCGGTAGCTGTAGCGGCTGATGCGTGCGGTGCCGGTGTCGATCACGTAGCGGATGCCCGGCACGGTCAGCGAGGTTTCGGCCACGTTGGTGGCCAGCACCACACGGCGCCCGGTGTGCGGCTGGAAGATACGCTGTTGCTCGGCCGGCGACAGGCGTGCGTACAGCGGCAAAATCTCGGTGTGGCGCAACTGCGCCTTGCGCAGAATTTCAGCGGCATCGCGGATTTCCCGCTCGCCGGGCAAGAAGATCAACACATCGCCCGGGCCTTTGCCTTCACTGCGTTCGTGGTGCGCCAGCTCGTCCAGGGTGGCGAGGATGGCCTGGTCGACGGTGAGGTCGTCCTCGATCTGGTTGCCTTCCTCGTCCTGCTCGCTGGTGAGCGGGCGGTACCAAGTTTCCACCGGGAAGGTACGCCCGGACACCTCGATAATTGGCGCGCCATCGAAGTGTTTGGAAAAGCGTTCCAGATCGATGGTGGCCGACGTGATGATCAGTTTCAGGTCCGGCCGGCGATGCAGCAGTGTCTTCAGGTAGCCGAGCAGGAAGTCGATGTTCAGGCTGCGTTCATGGGCTTCGTCGACGATGATCGTGTCGTAGCGCTCAAGAAAGCGGTCGTGCTGGGTTTCGGCCAGCAGGATGCCATCGGTCATGAGTTTGACCAAGGTATTGGCATCGCTCTGGTCTTCGAAACGTACCTGGTAACCGACCAGCCCGCCCAGCGGCGTGCCCAGTTCTTCGGCAACCCGCGCTGCCACGCTGCGCGCGGCGATCCGGCGTGGCTGGGTGTGGGCGATCAGGCCATGGCTGCCACGGCCCAGTTCCAGGCAAATCTTCGGCAGCTGGGTGGTCTTGCCCGAACCGGTTTCGCCGGCGATCACCAGCACCTGGTTTTCGGCCAGGGCCTTCTTGATTTCGTCACGCTTGGCGGCGATCGGCAGGTTGTCGTCGTAGCGCACGGTCGGCACGCTCTGCTGACGTGAAGTGACCTGGGCGCAGGACGCCTGGACCTTTTCCACCCACTGCGAAAGCTTCGCTTCGTCGGGGCGCTTGCGCAGTTCGTGCAGTTGCCGGCGCAGACGATGGCGGTCGGCAATCATGGCGTGGTCGAGGTTTTGCAACAGTTTGTCGATGGCGTGGTCAGTCATGGGGCTTTTTAGTGATGCAGGTGAGCCTGCTTTTTCATGATCAGCATTCGGAAAGTTGGGCGATTGTCGCAGATTTGCCGGTTTTCTGCTGCCTGTACCGGCCTCTTCGCGGGCTTGCCCGCTCCCACAGGGATCGCATCAGGGCTCAGACCTGTGGGAGCGGGTGCGCCCGCGAAGAGGCCAGTGGCAGCCGCACAAATGTTTAGCCATGTGCGATGTAAAGGTTGCCATTCACTGCTTTAATCAACCTTACGCCGCATGTGAGTATCAAAAGCATGACTCCCGCCCAGCCCATCGCCCCACCGTCTTCCCGCCCTTCGCTACCGAAGGCCCGGAGCCGTGCCGGGGAAAATCCGCTGGTGCACATCATCCTCGCCTTCTGGGCACTGTGGCACTGCCGCCACGCGCGCCCACCGGACTGCTCGCTCACGCCTTTGTGACCAAACCCGGCCATCGTCTGGCCGTTTGACTCAACTGGACCGCGCGTTTTGCGCGAATGTCCTGTGCGCTTGTGAGCGAATTCATCATGCACTTTGCACCTGTAGAGCAGGCTACCCGTTTCCTGGCTGAAAACCCCGATGTCGAGTTGTTCGAGCTGTTCATCCTCGACGCCAACGGCGTACCACGCGGCAAGCTGCTGCACCGTGATGAACTGTTGGCCGTGTACCAGACCGGCCGGCCGCTGCCCAGCACTATCCTTGGCCTGACCCTGAACGGCGACGACGTTGAAAACTCGGGCCTGGTGTGGGACGTGGGCGACATCGACTGCCGCGCCTACCCACTCGAAGGCAGCCTGGTGCGTCTGCCCTGGCGCCGGGTGCCGACCGCCGCAGTGCAGGTCAGCATGCACCCCAGCGAAGGCCTGCCAGCCAGCATCGCCGACCCGCGCCATGTGCTGCTACGCACCATCGAGGCGCTAAAAGCCGACGGTTACCGCCCGGTGATGGCCTGCGAACTGGAGTTCTACCTGCTCGACCAGGAGCGTGACGCCCAGGGCCGCCCGCAACCGGCACTGGACAATGATGGCGGCCGCCCGCGCAGCACCCAGGTCTATGGCCTGCGTGAACTGGAACAGATCGAACCCTTCCTCGCCGACCTGTACGCCGCCTGCAAGGCGCAGGGCATCCCGGCGCGCACTGCGATTTCCGAGTACGCCCCCGGCCAGGTGGAAATTACCCTCGAACACGGCGACGCCCTGCAGGCAATGGACCAGGCCGTGCGCTACAAGCGCCTGGTTAAAGGCGTGGCCCACGCCCACGGCATGCAGGCCTGCTTCATGGCCAAGCCGTTTGCCAACCTGGCCGGCACCGGCATGCACATGCACCTGAGCCTGGCCGACAGCACGGGCAACAACCTGTTCGCCAGCGAAGACAAGGCCGGCACCCCGCTGCTGCGCCAGGCCGTGGCGGGCATGCTGCGCCACCTGCGCGACTCGCTGCTGCTGTTTTGCCCCAATGCCAACTCGTTCCGCCGCTTCCAGGCCAACAGCTATGCGCCGCTGGCGCCGACCTGGGGCGTGGACAACCGCACCGTGAGCCTGCGCGTGCCCGGCGGCCCGGCCAACAGCCGGCATGTAGAGCACCGCATTTGCGGCGCCGACGCCAACCCTTACCTGGCTGCCGCAGCGATCCTCGCTGCCAGCCATCGCGGCATCCGCGAACAGCTGGACCCAGGCGCACCGGTGGAAGGCAACGGCTATGCCCAGGCCACCGAGCACCTGCCCACCGACTGGCTGACCGCCCTCGATGCCCTGCAGCATTCCCATTGGGCTCGCGAAGCCTTGGGCGACGACTTCCTTGGCGTGTACCTGAAGGTAAAGCGTGCCGAGTACCGCCAGTTCATGGCCGAAGTCAGCGAGCAGGACTGGCGCTGGTACCTGCACCAGGCCTGAGCCCCTACCTAACAAGGAACACCCATGAACGCAGCATTGAACAAAGGCCCGGCGCAGCGTGCGCCGTCCTATTACACCGCCTCCCTCAACGACCACACCGAGTACCCGCAACTCAAGGGCACGGTGCAGGTGGATGTGGCCATCATCGGCGGCGGCTTTACCGGCGTGGCCACGGCGGTGGAGCTGGCCGAGCGTGGCCTGAAGGTGGCCATCGTCGAAACCAACCGCATCGGCTGGGGTGCCAGCGGGCGCAATGGTGGCCAGGTCACCGGCAGCCTGTCGGGTGATGAGGCCATGCGCTCGCAGATGCGCAACCACCTGGGTGGCGAAGTCGACGACTTCATCTGGCACCTGCGCTGGCGCGGACATCAGGTGATCGAGCAGCGCGTGGCGCGCTATGGCATCGACTGCGACCTCAAGCGCGGCCACCTGCATGCGGCAATGAAACCTTCGCACATGGACGAACTGCGCGCCTTCGAGGCCGAGGCCCGCCGCCGTGGCATGGGCGAGCAGGTGCAATTGCTGGACCGTGCGGCAGTGGCCGATCACCTGCAAAGCCCGCTGTACCTGGGCGCACTGAAAAACCTGCGCAACCTGCACCTGCACCCGCTCAACCTGTGCCTGGGTGAAGCCCGTGCGGCCTACAGCCTGGGTGCACTGATCTTCGAAAATTCCGAGGTGCTGGACATCGTTCACGGCCCGCGCCCGGCAGTGGTCACTGCCCATGGCCGGGTCGAAGCGCGCCAGGTAATGCTGGCCGGTGATGTGTATCACAAGCTGGAAAAGCGCCAGCTCAAAGGTAAGATATTCCCGGCCATGGGCGGCATCGTCACCACCGCGCCGCTGGGTGAGCTGGCCGAGCAGATCAACCCGCAGGACCTGGCGGTATACGACTGCCGCTTCGTGCTCGACTACTACCGCCTGACC
The DNA here is from genome assembly GCF_043103635.1 of Pseudomonas sp. yb_9. Taxonomy (NCBI): domain Bacteria; kingdom Pseudomonadati; phylum Pseudomonadota; class Gammaproteobacteria; order Pseudomonadales; family Pseudomonadaceae; genus Pseudomonas; species Pseudomonas sp. yb_9. The sequence continues at coordinate 39,074 of NZ_JBICKA010000059.1, forward strand.
GCCGACAAACGCCTGCTGTTTGGTGGCGGCGCCAATTACTCGGGCAAGGACTCACGCGACATCGAAGGCGAACTGCGCCCGTGCATCGAACGCACCTTCCCGGCGCTCAAGGGCGTGCCGATCGAGTTCCAGTGGAGCTGTGCCATGGGCATCGTGGTCAACCGCATTCCGCAGTTGGGCAAGCTGTCGGACAACGTGTGGTATTGCCAGGGTTACTCGGGGCATGGCATTGCCACCAGCCACATCATGGGCGAGATCATGGCCGAGGCGTTGACCGGGACGCTGGAGAAGTTCGACACTTTCGCGCAGTGCAAGCATGTGCGGGTGCCGATGGGGGACTTGCTGGGGAACCCGCTGCTGGCGGCGGGGATGTGGTACTACCAGATGCTTGAGAAACTGCGCTGAAGCATTCGCGGGCACGCCCGCTCCCACAGTTACAGCGCAGCCCTCTGGCTCAGCGCGATACCTGTGGGAGCGGGCGTGCCCGCGAAGAGACCAGTGAGGTCTATCAGGCGATCTTCTTCAGGCCCTGCTTCTTCAGCTCTTCATCACGCAGCTCGCGACGCAGGATCTTGCCCACGTTGGTAGTTGGCAACGAATCACGGAATTCGATCTGGCGCGGTACCTTGTAGCCGGTAACGTTGGCACGCATGTGCTCCATCACCTGCTCCTTGGTCAGGGTCATGCCCGGCTTGACCACGATGAACACCTTGATCACTTCACCCGACTTCTCGTCCGGCACGCCAATGGCAGCGCACTGCAACACGCCCGGCAAGGCCGCCAGCACATCTTCCAGTTCGTTGGGGTACACGTTGAAGCCCGAGACCAGGATCATGTCCTTCTTGCGATCGACAATGCGCATGTAGCCGTCCGCCTGGATCAGGGCGATGTCACCGGTTTTCAGCCAGCCTTCGCTGTCGAGGATTTCGGCGGTGGCGTCTTCGCGCTGCCAGTAGCCCTTCATCACCTGCGGGCCCTTGACGCACAGCTCGCCCACTTCACCCAAAGGCAACTCGTTGCCGGCGTCGTCGATGATCTTGCACAGGGTCGAAGGCACCGGAATACCGATGGTACCCACCTGGTTGGCCTCTGCCGGGTTCACCGCCGCCACCGGGCTGGTTTCGGTCATGCCGTAACCTTCGCAGATAGCGCAGCCGGTAACGGCCTTCCAGCGTTCGGCCACGCTCAGTTGCAAGGCCATGCCGCCCGACAGGGTGATTTTCAGCGCTGAAAAGTCCAGGGCGCGGAACGCCTCGTTGTTGCACAGGGCAACGAACAGGGTGTTGAGGCCGACAAAGCCGCTGAACTTCCACTTGCCCAGTTCCTTGACCATGGCCGGCAGGTCACGCGGGTTGCTGATCAGCACGTTGTGGTTGCCGATCAGCATCATCGCCATGCAATGGAAGGTAAAGGCATAGATGTGGTACAGCGGCAGCGGCGTGATAAGGATTTCGCAGCCTTCGTGCAGGTTGGAGCCCATCAGCGCCCGGCACTGCAGCATGTTGGCCACCAGGTTGCGGTGGGTCAGCATCGCCCCCTTCGCCACGCCCGTGGTGCCGCCGGTGTACTGCAGCACCGCCACGTCGTTGGCCTGCGGGTTGGCCTCGGTTACCGGCTGGCCCTTGCCCAATGCCAACGCGTCGTTGAAGCGTATGGCACGCGGCAGGTTGTAGGCCGGTACCATCTTCTTCACGTACTTGATCACGCTGTTGATCAGCAAGCGCTTGAGCGGCGGCAGCAGGTCGGCCACTTCGGTGACGATAACGTGCCTGACCTGGGTCTTGGGCACCACCTTTTCAGCCAGGTGGGCCATGTTGGCCAGACACACCAGGGCCTTGGCGCCGGAGTCGTTGAACTGGTGTTCCATCTCCCGCACGGTGTACAGCGGGTTGGTGTTGACCACGATCAGCCCGGCACGCATGGCACCGAATACCGCGACCGGGTATTGCAGGACATTGGGCAGTTGCACGGCAATGCGGTCACCCGGCTTGAGGTCGGTGTGCTGCTGCAGCCAGGCCGCAAACGCCCCCGACAGCGCATACAACTCGCCATAAGTGATAGTCTTGCCCAGGTTGCTAAAGGCCGGTTTGTCGGCAAAGCGTTGGCAGGATTGCTTGAGTACTGCCTGGATATTGGGGAATTCGTCAGGATTGATTTCCGCCGTAATCCCGGCTGGGTACTTATCCTTCCAAAAATGTTCGATCATGGAAGCCCACTCCTTCAGCAACAGCGAAGTTCGATTGGCGCGTCGATGCGCTTATTATTGATATGAGACGGCGGTTCGTTGCAAACCGGATCGTCTGAAAGCGGGCCGAGAGTAACAGCTTTGCCTGGGGTCGCCTAGAGGCCAAAACAGGCCTTACAGTCACAAAAATGACTCAATGAACAATACAAGTCATTTTTAGAGTTTTTAACCAAAATGTCGCAGATCAGGCTGTAACAAGCCGGTTAGAGCCGTTTAAAGGCATTCGCGGGCAAGCCCGCGAAGCAGCCAACCCGGCATTAAGCGATGTCGCGCAGCTCCCGCCGCAAGATCTTGCCCACCGGCGTCATCGGCAACGACTCGCGCAGCACAATGTGCTTGGGCACCTTGTAGCCGGTAAAGTTGGCCTTGCAGTAGGCCTTGAGCTCATCCACGCTCAGCCCCCCCTCACGCGGCACCACGAACAGCTTCACCGCCTCGCCGGAACGCTCGTCCGGCACGCCGATGGCTGCACAGTTGGCGACCTTGGGGTGGCCCATCACCACATCCTCGATCTCGTTGGGGTAAACGTTGAAGCCCGAGACGATGATCATGTCCTTCTTGCGGTCGACAATGCGGGTAAAACCGTCCGGGTCGATCACCGCAATATCACCGGTCTTGAACCAGCCGTCCGCATCCAGGGCCTGAGCCGTGGCCTCGGGCTGCTGCCAGTAGCCCTTCATCACCTGCGGGCCCTTGATGCACAACTCGCCCCGCTCGCCCAGCGGCATCTCGTTGCCGTCATCGTCGATCACCTTGAATGCGGTACCCGCCACCGGGATGCCCACCGTGCCCAGTCGGGCAAGCTTGCCATAGGGGTTGGTGCTGGCCACCGGCGAGGTTTCGGTCAGGCCGTAGCCCTCGACGATGCGGCATCCGGTAAGCGCTTCCCAGCGCTCGGCAGTGGCCTTGACCAACGCAGTGCCGCCGGAGTTGGTGACCTTCAGCGCCGAGAAGTCCAGCTGACGGAACCCCGGGTGATCCATCAGCGCAACGAACAGGGTATTCAGCCCCAGCAGTGCGGAGAAACGCCACTTGCCCAGCTCCTTGATGAAGCCCGGGATATCCCGTGGGTTGGTAATCAGCACGTTGTGGTTACCGGTGACCATCATGCACATGCAGTTCGCGGTAAAGGCATAGATGTGGTACAGCGGCAGCGGCGCGATCATCACCTCTTGCCCGTCCTTGAGCAGCTTTTGCCCGTCGGGGCCGTGCTGCGAGAAGCAGGCCAGCACCTGCAGCATGTTGGCCACCAGGTTGCCGTGGGTGAGCATCGCGCCTTTGGCCAAGCCGGTAGTACCGCCGGTGTATTGCAGCACGGCGATGTCGTCCAGGCTCAGCGGCACCGGTTTGGGTGACAGCTCGCGCCCTTGGCGCAGCACCTGTTTGAACGATACCGCCTGGGGCAAGTGATAGGCCGGCACCATCTTCTTCACTTTGTCGACCACGGTGTTGATCAGCCAGCCTTTGGCGGTGGGCAGCAGGTCGCCCATCTTCGCCTCGATCAGGTATTCGATGCCGGTATCGGGCAACACCTCCTGCACACGCTTGCCAAACATGTTCAGGTACACCAGTGCGCGCGCGCCGCTGTCCTTGAACTGGTGGCGCATTTCGCGCTCGGTGTACAGCGGGTTGGTGTTGACCACGATCAGGCCGGCGCGCATGGCACCGAAGACGGCGATGGGATACTGCAGCACGTTGGGCATCTGCACCGCGATGCGGTCACCCGGTTTGAGGTCGGTGTGCTGCTGCAACCAGCCGGCGAAGGCGGCTGAACGGCGCTCCAGCTCGGCGTAAGTCAGGGTCACCCCCAGGTTGCTGAACGCCGGGCGGTCGGCAAAGCGCTTGCAGGAGCGCTCGAACACCTCGACGACCGAGGTGTATGCATTGATGTCGATGGTGGAAGGCACGCCCGCCGGGCGCTTGTCATTCCAGAAGTCGGCTTGCATTTATTATTGTTCCTCTGCCTGGACCTGCACTGCGTCCTTTAGTCCATTACCTGATCGCCAGCCGGCGAACAGGCGTTGATCCGACGTTAACAGGTAAGTCCAAGGTGGCATATACGCCAAGTGCCGCCATTAACATTGTGAATCTTATTTGTGCCCTTCCTGCAATCCGGCCGGTTGTGCATACACTGTTCGGGTACCTGTGCGCACAAGGACCCGCCATGCCTCACGACGCCTTCTGGCTACCCGCCAGCGAGCACTGCAGCCTGTATGTGCACCAATGGCTGCCGGCCAAACCGGCGAAAGCCGTGGTGCTGCTGGCCCATGGCATGGCCGAGCATGCCGGGCGCTACCAACGCCTGGGGCAGGCCTTGAGCGAGGCCGGCTTTGCCCTGTTCGCGGCCGACCAGCGCGGTCACGGGCGCACTGCCGAACAGGGCAACCTCGGCCTGTTCGCCCGCCATCATGGCTGGAATGCCGTGGTCAACGACCTCGGCCGGGTGGCCCAGCACATCGGTCAGCAATACCCGTGCACACCGCTGTTCCTGTTCGGCCACAGCATGGGCAGCTACATCGCCCAGGCCTACCTGCTGCACCACAGTGCCAGCCTGCACGGGGCCATCCTGAGTGGCTCCAACTACCAGCCGGCGACGCTTTACCGCGTGGCCCGGCAGATTGCCCGGCTGGAAGCCTGGCGTCAGGGGCCGTTGGGCAAAAGTGCACTGATCGAGTGGGTGTCGTTCGGCTCGTTCAACAAGGCTTTCAAGCCCAACCGCACGGCATTCGACTGGCTCAGCCGCGACCCGGCCGAAGTCGACCTGTACGTCAAAGACCCGTTGTGCGGCTTTCGTTGCAGCAACCAGCTGTGGCTCGACCTGTTGCAAGGCTTGGCGCAGATCAGCCAGCCGAGTAACCTCGCGCAGATCGATCCGAACTTGCCGATGCTGGTGATCGGTGGTGAATGTGATCCGGTCAGTGCCGGCAAGCGTCTCACCCATCTGGCCGACGCCCTGCGCGCGACCGGCAATCGACATGTACAGCTGCGCGTCTATCCTGAGGCGCGGCACGAAGTGCTCAACGAAACCAACCGTGACGAGGTCACCGCCGATATTCTCGGCTGGCTTGAACAGGCGCTGGCCCTTGGCCGCCCTGTGCGCAGTGAATGATAGCCGCCCTCGCCCACCGCTTAAGGAAGCCCCGATGTCCCAGGTCACCAACACGCCTTACGAAGCCCTCGAAGTCGGCCAGAAGGCCGAATACAAGAAGTCTGTTGAAGAGCGCGACATCCAGCTGTTCGCCGCCATGTCCGGCGACCACAACCCGGTGCACCTGGACGCCGAGTTCGCCGCCAAGAGCATGTTCCGCGAGCGCATTGCCCATGGCATGTTCAGCGGCGCATTGATCAGTGCAGCAGTGGCCTGCACCCTGCCCGGCCCTGGCACCATCTACCTGGGCCAGAAAATGAGCTTCCAGAAGCCGGTGAAAATTGGCGACACCCTGACCGTGCGCCTGGAAATTCTTGAGAAGCTGCCGAAGTTCAAGGTGCGTATCGCCACCAATGTGTACAACCAGAACGATGAGCTGGTGGTCGAGGGTGAGGCCGAGATTCTGGCACCGCGCAAACAGCAGACTGTCGAGCTGGTGTCGCCGCCGAACTTTGTGGCCAGCTGAAGG
>NZ_JBICKA010000005.1:0-36610 GCF_043103635.1 Pseudomonas sp. yb_9
AAGGGCCGGTACAGGATAACGCGGCTCGCCCGTCAGAACTTGTAGCTTGCAGCCAGGTAGGTCTGCGCACTGCTGCTCAGGCGCAGGGTGCCGTCCTTCGGCCCGCCACGCTCGCCCACTTCGGTCGCGGCATTGGTGCGCAGGTAACGGTAGCCCAGTTCGACCGAGGCTTTGTCGGTGATGTCCTGGATCACACCCGCCTGCAGGCCATAGGCATAACCGTAGTCGGTATCGCGGCTGGCACCTGGCGAGTCCTGGGTCAGCTTGGTCACGCCCAGGCTGCCACCGCCAAACAGCTTGGTGGTATCGCCCACCGGCAGGAACAGGTCGTAGCTGCCCAGCAGGTTTTCCTGGCGCAGCTTGAGGCCGCTGTGGTCGCCCGAGACGTTGTCATAGGTCATGTAGTAGCGGCCTTGGTCATTGATCTTGCCCAGACGCACGCCCCAGGTGTCATCCTTGCCGATGATGCCATCGGCGTTGAGATGGTCGGTGTTGCGCTGCAGCAGGCCGGACTTGCGAACCTTGTCGCTGGTCTGGCCGTAGGTCAGGCTGGCGAAGTTGTCGTCGGCGGCCTGGGCGGTGGTGATGCCAGCGGCGCAGACGGCCATGGCGGCAAGCAGGGTATTGAAGGTTTTCATGGCTGGATACTCCAGTTGGGTGCGCTGTTTCGGTCTGGAAGCTAGAGTAAGCAGGGCACCCTGAACCGCGACTGAACCCTGGCTGAACACCGGCTGAACGAACTGTCTGCAAGACAAGGAGTAGTAACCATGCGTGCCCTGCTGGCCCTGACCCTGATGTGCAGCGCCGCCTTAGCCCAAGCGGCGGTACAAACCCGTGAAATCCCTTACCAGGACGCCGATGGCAACCGCCTGGTCGGCTATTACGCCTACGACGACGCCATCGAGGGCAAACGCCCTGGCATTGTCGTGGTGCATGAATGGTGGGGGCTGAACGACTACGCCAAACGCCGCGCCCGCGACCTGGCGGCGCTGGGCTACAACGCGCTGGCTATCGACATGTATGGCGACGGCAAGCACACCGAGCACCCGCAGGACGCCCAGGCGTTCATGACTGCCGCCATGAAGGACCCGGCAGCGGCGGCAGCACGCTTCGACGCCGGCCTTGAACTGTTGAAGCTGCAACCGAATACCAACAAGCATCAGCTGGGTGCTGTCGGTTACTGCTTCGGCGGCAAGGTGGTGCTCGATGCCGCGCGCCGGGGCGAGAAGCTGGACGGCGTGGTGAGCTTCCATGGTGCGCTGGCTACCCAGACACCGGCAAAACCGGGCGTGGTGCGGGCCGATATCCTGGTCGAGCACGGGGCGGCGGACAGCATGGTCACCCAACAGCAGGTGGATGCGTTCAAGGCAGAAATGGAGGCGGCCAAGGTCAACTATGAATTCGTCAGTATTGAAGGCGCCAAGCACGGGTTTACCAACCCCGATGCTGACCGGTTGAGCCATGGCGAGCATGGCGGGCCGGACATTGGCTATAACAAGGCGGCGGATGAAAGCTCTTGGGCGGATATGCAGGCGTTCTTCAAGAAAGTGTTCAAGTAGAGATTGTCGGGGGCCGTTTCACGGCCCCAACAATCCCAACTCCCACACCGCTGCTGCGGCTGGCACAATAAGCCCCATGAACACACTCCCCGCCTGTTGCGCCCCGCTCCAGCACCACTGGCCCTTACCCCGCCCGCTCCCCGGCGCGGTGCTGGTCAGCTGCGCCTTTGACCCCGCCCTCCTGGGCCGCGATGACTTCCAGCGTGCCGGCATCGTGCCCAGTGCCAGCCTGCAACGCTCGGTGGCCAAGCGCCAGGCCGAGTACCTGGCCGGCCGCGTATGCGCCCGCGCTGCACTGCAACGCCTGGATGGCCGCAATTACGTGCCCGGCACCCACGAGGACCGCTCACCGATCTGGCCGGCAGGCATCCTCGGTTCGATCACCCATGGCAAAGGCTGGGCCGCCGCCGTGGTCGCGGCCCAGGGCAGCTGCCAAGGCCTGGGGCTGGATCAGGAGTCCCTGCTGGATGACGAACGCGCCGAACGGCTGATGGGCGAAATCCTTACCCCACCCGAACTCGAACGCCTGGACCGTCGCCAGCTCGGCTTGACGGTCACCCTGACCTTCTCGCTGAAGGAAAGCCTGTTCAAGACCCTCTACCCGCTCACTCGCCAGCGCTTCTATTTCGAGCACGCCGAGGTGCTGGAATGGTCCGCCGATGGCCTGGCGCGTCTGCGCCTGCTCACCGACCTGTCGCCACAATGGCAGCACGGCGCAGAATTGCAGGGCCAGTTCAGCGTGCAGGACGGCCACCTGCTCAGCCTGGTCAGCGTCTGACCTTTACAAAGGGGCCTGCTGGCGCGGCCAGTTCAGGCTGAAGCAGGCGCCGCCCAGCGCCTCGCTGCGCCCCACCGTGGCCCGGCCTGCGTGCCAGTAGATGATCCGCCGCACGATCGACAGGCCCAGGCCATGCCCACCCGAGGCCCGTGTACGGCTGTCGTCGAGGCGGGTGAACGGGGTGAAAATACGGTCCCAGAAGCCCTCGGGTATACCTGGGCCGTCATCTTCCACATCAATGCGGCAGCGTTGCTGCCCCAGCTGGTAGCTCAGGCGCACTTCGCGCTCGGCATGGCGCATGGCATTGCCGACCAGGTTCTGCAGGGCCCTGTGCAGGTAACGCGGCTCGGCCTCGACCCAGGCGCCATCGGCGTCCGCGCCCTGGCAGTCGCCACGCACCACCCGCACCTCGGCACGCAGCGGTGCCAGCTCTTCGATCACGCGGTCGAGCAAGGCATCCAGGTCTACCCGCTGGAACTTCAAGGCCGGTGCGCCCTGCTCCAGGCGGGCATAGGTCAGCATCTCGTCAACCAGCTTGTCGAGGTCCTGGATATCCCCGTCCATGCCTGCCAGGTGCTTGGCCCGTGCCTGTTCGGTGGTGGCGCTTTCAATCATCTCCAGGCCAAACCGCAGGCGCGCAACCGGCGTGCGCAGCTCGTGGGACACCGCCCGCACCAGCTCACGCTGCATGGTCAGCGAGCGCTGCAGGTGCTCGGCCATGCCGTTGAAAGCAGCGGCCAGGCGCCCGACCGAGTCGGCGTCACCGGCAGGCACGCGGGTATCCAGGCTGCCTTGGGCAATACGAGTGGCGGCAACTTCCAGGCCCGACACACGGCGCTCCAGCTGGCGTACCAGCAGGTAGACCACTAGGCCGATCAGGCACAGGCCAAGGAAGGCGATCAATATCAGCAACTGCGGTGGATACGGGTTGAGCTGGTACAACGGGCCGATTTCCAGCACCCAGGGCGAACCTGACAGCCCGGCAAACACTCGGATCGAGTCGCCATCCCTGCCCAGCGCCATCACGGTGTCGCCCTCCTCGACCCGGCGCCGCTGGTCATCGTCCAGGCTTACCCGCTCGATGCGCTGCAGGGCGACGCCAAAACCGAAGCCCTTTTCCTGCTTGATCTGCGCCAACCGCTGCTGCTGTTCGGTGATCGGGTAACGCACCAGTTCATCGGCCAGCAGATAAAGGGTGGCGCGCGCCAACTGCTCGCTTATCTGTTTGATCTGCGCGACCAGCATCAGGTCTTCCTGGCCTACCTTGCGAAGCACTTGTGCCGCATGCGGGCCGGTCTTTTCGACCACCACCAGGCCACGGTACAGGCGAGCCCGCTGGCCGCCGTCGAGGGTGCGCGCCGTCATGGGCTGCAACGCCAGCGGCACACCCAGCAGGCGCTCCCAAATCAGCAGCGAGCGTTTGCGTTCGGTGTCATTCTGCTGTGCGAGGTTGTCGGCCATCAGGCTGAAGGTGCCCTGGGCCAGGCCTTCGCGGTGCTGGGCGGCGCGCACTTCGTTGACCAGATGCAGGCTGAGTATGCCAAGCAGGGCCACCAGCACCAGCACAGCCAGCATGCCGCCGTAGATACGCAGGAAGATCGAGTTGTTCATGGCGCCTCGCCGACAAACAGGTAGCCCTTGCTGCGCAGGGTCTTGATCAAGCGGGGCTGGAGCGGATCATCGCCGATCTTGGGGCGAATTTTTGAAATGCGGATGTCGATGGAGCGGTCCTGGCCGTCGTAGCCCACACCGCGCAGCGCGGTGAAGATCTGCTCGCGGGTCAGCACGCGGCCGGCGTTGCTGGCCAGCAGCCAGAGAAGGTCGAATTCGGCGCCGGTCAGCTCGATCAGCGTTTCGCCCAAGCGCGCCTCGCGCAAGCGGTTGTCGATACGCAGGGCGCCGAAGGCCAGGTCCTGGCGCTTGTTGTCCACGGCCTCGCTGCGGCGCAGCAGGGCCTGGATACGCGCCAGCAGCAGGCGTGGGCGTACCGGTTTGCACACGTAGTCGTCGGCCCCCAGGTCCAGGCCCTGGACCTGGTCGAGTTCGTCGCTGCGGGCAGTGAGCATCAGGATCGGGCCGGGGTACTGGCTGCGTACACGCCGGCAGATGCTCAGGCCGTCCTCGCCGGGCAGCATGAGGTCAAGGATGACCAAGTCGGGCTGGCTGTCGACGATGCGCCGCGCGGCGCGGGCGCCGTCGCCCTCCACCGCGACCTCGTAGCCGTTGGCTTGCAAGTATTCGGCGGTGAGCTCGGCCAGGCGCTGGTCGTCTTCGACAATGAGGATGCGGGGGGTGGGATGGTCCATGGCTTAGGCCTTCGCTTGTTGTTTTTCTTTTGCCAGCGCCCGCGAAGAGGCCGGCACAGGCAACATACCCCTTTAACCAAAAGGCAACATCTGCCTCGGATACTACGTCCCGCCCCCGGCACTGCCAAGCCACTCACAGCCCCTCGACTGAACCGTTTTTTGTGATAGGGTTCGCGCCCGAAAAAAACTGCCCCGGGGCAGCAAGGCGCAGAAAAATACTGCAAACCACTTGGCACAAGGCCTACAGCCAATACCCACCATTCACACACAAAGTACGCACACGTTATCCACAGGCGCTCGCCTTGCAAAGGCCCCAATACCGCATTATCTTGTATCCCGATCGCAGCGAACCACTAGATGTTGGGGTTCGTGCAAAATCACACACAAAAGTCAACCCGCAAAATCGAGCGATTTTCCGGGCGGAACTTCAAGTGATTTCAGCAGCCAAACCGCTCCTGCGGAGGCGACCGAGGCAAGCCCTTCCAGGGCCTTGTTCGGGTATGGGTGTTGCAGGCCAGGCCTGACACTCATCAGCAACAGATTTTGGGCTCAGGCCCAGAACCTTTGACTTCGGCCAGGGAGCGGCGAGCTATTGCCCTAATTCCTGAGTCTGTCCCGAAGTCGGTACGCCCGCGCGGGCGGATGCGCATGCATTGCGCATCCCCGCCGGGGCATCGAGCAAGTGGACGGAACGGTGGGCGCCCAAAAGGCGCCTGAACACTATAGAAACTGTGGAGACACCCACCCATGCAAACCGACACAACTCGCGAGAACCCGCAAGCCAAGGTGCCGCAAGCTGCCGATTCCAACCAGGATCTGGCCGCTACCGCCCCTGGCCAACTGCGCGTGATCAAGCGCAACGGCACTGTCGTCCCTTACACCGACGACAAGATCACCGTGGCCATCACCAAGGCGTTTCTCGCAGTTGAAGGCGGCACCGCTGCCGCTTCGTCGCGCATCCACGACACCGTCGCGCGCCTGACCGAGCAGGTTACCGCCACGTTCAAACGTCGCATGCCATCGGGTGGCACCATCCACATCGAAGAAATCCAGGACCAGGTCGAACTGGCCCTGATGCGCGCCGGCGAGCAGAAAGTCGCCCGTGACTACGTGATCTACCGCGACCAGCGTGCCAAGGAGCGTGCCACCCGCGCCAACACCGATGCCGTGGTCGAGCCGCACCCGTCCATCCGCATCACCCTGGCCGACGGCAGCCTGGCGCCGCTCGACATGGCCCGCCTGAACACCATCATCAGCGAAGCCTGCGAAGGCCTAGCCGAAGTCGATGGCGACCTGATCCAGCGCGAAACCCTGAAGAACCTGTACGACGGCGTGGCCATCAAGGACGTCAACACCGCCCTGGTGATGACCGCCCGTACCCTGGTAGAGCGCGAGCCGAACTACTCGTTCGTCACCGCCCGCCTGCTGATGGACACCCTGCGCGCCGAAGGCCTGGGCTTCCTGAACGTAGCCGACAGCGCCACCCACCACGAAATGGCCGACTTGTACGCCAAGGCCCTGCCGGCCTACGTCGCCAAAGGTATCGAGTTCGAGCTGCTGAACCCTGCCCTGGCTGACTTCGACCTGGAAAAACTGGGCAAGGCGATCAACCACGAGCGCGACCAGCAGTTCACCTACCTGGGCCTGCAGACCCTGTACGACCGCTACTTCATCCACAAGGATGGCGTACGCTTCGAGCTGCCGCAGGTGTTCTTCATGCGTGTGGCCATGGGCCTGGCGCTGGAAGAGAAAGACAAGGAAGCCCGCGCGATCGAGTTCTACAACCTGTTGTCGTCCTTCGACTACATGGCCTCGACCCCGACCCTGTTCAACGCCGGCACCCTGCGCCCGCAGTTGTCCAGCTGCTACCTGACCACCGTGCCGGACGACCTGTCGGGCATCTACCACGCGATCCACGACAACGCCATGCTGTCGAAATTCGCCGGTGGCCTGGGCAACGACTGGACCCCTGTACGTGCACTGGGCTCCTACATCAAGGGCACCAACGGCAAGTCCCAGGGCGTTGTACCGTTCCTCAAAGTGGTCAACGACACCGCCGTTGCCGTGAACCAGGGTGGCAAGCGCAAGGGCGCGGTGTGTGCCTACCTGGAAACCTGGCACTTGGACATCGAAGAATTCATCGAGCTGCGTAAAAACACCGGTGATGACCGCCGTCGTACCCACGACATGAACACCGCCAACTGGATCCCTGACCTGTTCATGAAGCGTGTCTTCGATGACGGCAAGTGGACCCTGTTCTCGCCTTCGGAAGTGCCAGACCTGCACGACCTGACCGGCAAGGCCTTCGAAGAGCGCTACGAGTACTACGAAGCCCTGACCGAGTACAACAAGATCAAGGTGTTCAAGACCATTCAGGCCAAAGACCTGTGGCGCAAGATGCTGTCGATGCTGTTCGAGACCGGCCACCCGTGGCTGACCTTCAAGGACCCGTGCAACCTGCGCTCTCCGCAGCAGCACGTGGGCGTGGTCCACAGCTCGAACCTGTGCACCGAGATCACCCTGAACACCAACAAGGACGAGATCGCAGTCTGCAACCTGGGCTCGATCAACCTGCCGAACCACATCGTCGACGGCAAGCTGGACACCGCCAAGCTGCAACGCACCGTGAACACCGCCGTGCGCATGCTCGACAACGTGATCGACATCAACTACTACTCGGTGCCGCAAGCGCGTAACTCGAACCTCAAGCACCGCCCGGTCGGCCTGGGCATCATGGGCTTCCAGGACGCTCTGTACCTGCAGCACATTGCCTACGGTTCCGATGCTGCAGTCGAGTTCGCCGACAGGTCGATGGAAGCGGTCAGCTACTTCGCCATCCAGGCTTCTTGCGACCTGGCCGATGAGCGCGGTGCGTACGAGACCTTCCAGGGTTCGCTGTGGTCCAAGGGCATCCTGCCACTGGATTCGCAACAGATCCTGATCGAGGCCCGTGGCCAGAAGTACATCGACGTCGACCTGAACGAGACCCTGGACTGGGCTCCGGTACGTGCCCGCGTACAAAAAGGTATTCGTAACTCGAACATCATGGCCATCGCGCCAACCGCGACCATCGCCAACATCACCGGCGTGTCGCAGTCGATCGAGCCGACCTACCAGAACCTGTACGTGAAATCGAACCTGTCGGGCGAGTTCACCGTGATCAACCCGTACCTGGTCCGCGACCTGAAGGCCCGCGGCCTGTGGGACTCGGTCATGATCAACGACCTGAAGTACTACGACGGTTCGGTGCAGCAGATCGAGCGTATCCCGCAAGAGCTGAAAGACCTGTACGCCACTGCGTTCGAAGTGGAAACCAAGTGGATTGTCGATGCTGCCTCGCGTCGCCAGAAGTGGATCGACCAGGCTCAGTCGCTGAACCTGTACATCGCTGGCGCCTCGGGCAAGAAGCTGGACGTGACCTACCGCATGGCCTGGTACCGTGGCCTGAAAACCACCTACTACCTCCGTGCCCTGGCTGCAACCAGCACCGAGAAGTCGACCATCAACACCGGCAAGCTCAACGCCGTTTCCAGCGGTGGCGACAGCGCACCGGTCCAGGCCGCCGGCCCGGCGCCAGTGCCAAAGGCCTGTGCGATCGACGAGCCTGACTGCGAAGCCTGCCAGTGAAATCCAGCTAGGGAAAAACGTATACATTAATCCCTAGAACACCATAAACCCCCTGATAACACAGGGGGTTTTTGGTTTACAGAGAAAAATCTCCTACCTATACTCCCCGCCCTGATTTCATAGGTTCAGGGAACGTATACATTGCAAGCCATCCGAATCAGATCTTTCACCGCCACTGACGGCCTACCTATGGCTGTACTGGTGGATGAGGACGGCTCCCCTCCTTTCCTGCCAAACGTCTACGCAACTGTCAGATACCGCGACAGGGGTGCGGCCCTAACAACGACCGAGAAAGTCCTGCGTACCATCGGGATGGCCTATCTATGGGCTCACGCCCGCAGAATCGACATTCACGCTGCACTTACCTCAGAAACGTTCCTGACGCTTGAGCAGTGCGAAGATCTGGCCAATTTCCTGAGGATGAGCCGGGCGGGGCAAGATGCCGAATTGAAAGAATCAGCCACTGCGAAGCCACAGAAGATAGTTCGGCTCGAACAGGTGCGTGGCAGGATGGCGGTGGCTCAATCGCACGATCATGCCTCTGCTGCTGAAGGTGGCTATAGAATCCAGGTGCTTGCCAGGTTCCTTGAGCATCATCACGAGCGCATCTGTAACCAAGTGACGTCAAAAGACTGGGAAGGCCTCAAAGATGCCCGAGAGAAGGCAATACGCCGATTCCGCTCTCTAGCCCCAAGAACAGGCAATCCGGCTCAAGGAGACCCCGTGGAGGGCCTTCCTGAAGCGATGATGATCGACATTGACGAAATCTTCACTCCAGGATCACCGAAGAATCCGTTCAAAAAGGGGTTCATTCAGGCCAGGAATTTCCTGATGTACAGGATTTTTTCGGACAACGGCATGCGTAGGGATGAACTAAGGTACGTTCGCGTTGACGATGTCGACTATGCTCGCAAACGCGTTAAAGTACGAGTTTCGAAGACACGCCCCCGAAACTTGGTCATCTCACAAAAAACCGCAGACCTCTTTCGCGAGTTCGTTAGAGACTATTGGAGCAACGTTTCTCCGCGTAAGCGAGCGCATGGCTATTTATTCATAACTCGACCTGGAGATCAGATATCTCTCTCAGCAATAAATCTTATCTTCCAAGTTGCACGTGAAAGCTCAGATCACGTACCAGACTATTTCGCTCCACACACTATGCGAAGGACGTGGAACGACAGGTTGAGTCGAAAGATTGATGCTATGCCGCCGGAAAAGCGCATGTCATCTGAAGAAGAAGAGAAAATTCGCAACCATAACAACGGATGGTCGATAAAGTCCGATATGGCCCCTCGGTATTCCGCTAGGTCAATCAGAGAGAAAGCCGACAGAATCGCAGAAGAATTAGCGAATGACATCGCAGGCAAATAATATGATGAAACCAGCAGCGCAGGCCACTCTTGATCTGATACCCCAGAGGGAGACCGGTAAAACCACCAAGTCGGTGGCACTACTTGACGGTCGCGTGGTGACTGTGGAGCCGGGAGAGAGGTTGATCATTAATGACAGGGATGGTAGGGCATGCCCGGTTCACTTTGATCAGCTTGATGCCGAGAACCCACTGCATCTCAGCTTTTTCAGTTGTATAACTGGGACGCTTTCAACTCACAGCCTCTCATATAACAACACGATTTCCAGAGCACTCAAGTCCTGGCTATCTCTCGAAGGCATGAAGAGTCGCCAGACTGTCGACCTGAAAGCTATCGGCCAAATCCTAGACATCAGCTCATCATATCGCGCCTTCCTCATTCCACTCCTAAGAAGGATCAAGGATCAAGGTCTTCCGGGGCTGACAGAGGAAGCCTCTGACTTCTTAGATAATGATCACAAGTGGGAACAAAAAGGTGGTGGTTCTTACTACACCCTGATTACGAACGACCCCGAAAAAGGCGCATTGACTAATCAGGAGCTTCATAGCATTCACCTCGCTCTGAATGAGGGCTATGCAAACAGGCGTGTATCTCTTTTTGCCTTTGCCTTGTGCTGGTTTTTTATAGGAACCGGCGTTCGCCCAGTTCAAGTATGTCGAATGAGACGCGGTGATGTGATCATCCATGATCGGGGCGGCATGGAGGTTACGCTTAGAATACCTTTGGCCAAGGGTGAAGGCCTAATCACCAAGGAATATTGGATTAGGAAAGCTCCAACGGTTTTGGCGGAGTGCTTAATAACTTATCTGGACACCTACGAGAACAACTATACGTCCAATGAAGATCCATTATTCAGGGGTACACCCTCCAGCATTAGCCATTTGGTGACTGATACTCTATCGGCGCTTCCTACCTATTCCGAGCGACTGGAAGCACCTATTCACATTACCCCCTACCGGTTCCGTTACACCATGGCTACTCGTGCGCTCGCCCAAGGAGCATCCGACGCAGAAGTAGCAAGGCTGCTCACACACCGAAGCACCTCTTGCATTCAGTTTTATCGAGCGTCGATGCCACAACTTCAGAAACCTATCAGGCAGGCTCTAGGCAAAGAGATGGATTACTTTGCCAGCGCCTTTCAAGGCCGCCTGATCGAGCATCTGGATGAGGCCAGTCGTGCAGGGGACGATGACTGCGTGATTGCTGATTACCTACGACTGACGGGGGAGACTTTGGGGGCTTGTGGCACACGTGCTGAATGCCATCAACACGCTCCCATTGCCTGCCTATCTTGCCCATATTTCGAACCGTTGATCGATGCACCTTGGGAAACTCTGATGGTCACCCTGATTGAAGATCAGGAAATCGAAACTGACCCTCGAATTCAGCAGATTAATGTCAATGCAATGGCAGCCATACAGCAGATCATGGTTGTGCGAGATAGCAGGATTCATGAGGTAGTCGCATAACATGGGCGAGATAGTACATTTCGTAGGTAAGGCAGGCTTAGCTGCAAACGCTAATCTTGAAAGCTTTATTCTTCACGCGAAAGTGAACATACCATTCACCAATATCAACTGGGATGACGATAGCTGGAACATTACCAGCTTCAAAATTGGCAAAAATCAAGGGCGCACAAAAAAGATAGCTCACTTCAAATCACTGAGAGACCCATCAGGAAGCAAATCAACTGTCGAGATACCACTCGATCTACCATTTCTCGACTTCGCGAAAGCGGCTTTCAGTGAGGTCATGCGTCGCTTTCAACTTCAGGAGTTCAGGCGATACCTCTATTCAATGCAGGCCATAGAGCAGGCACTCCTTAATTCTGGGCGACCCGCGTGCATCACTGCATTGGATGCGACTATTCTGGATGACGCAGCACAACTACTTCAAGAGCGCTTTAAAGATGCATGGGCTACAGGTCGGTGCCTGGAGCGTTTGCTCACCCAGATTATTGCACCGGCCAAAATTACGCCTGCGCCTATTGAATGGGTTTCTCCAATTCCTTACAAGCAGCCAGTCCGGACTGATCGTGTTGCGCCTAAAAACAACGACAAGGTTGTTAGCCGACTCCCAAGCGTTCAGACAATTCTTGATCTTGCTGAAATCCACCACACTAGCAAGCATATCCCTGACCGGGTTGTTACTGCGTTCGTAACGCTGGCAATGTTCGCCCCCAGCCGAGCATCGGAAGTATTATCACTACCAGTGAATTGCATACGACATGTGGAGAGTGACGAAGGTCTGATGATGGGGCTAGCATGGGATCCCGCAAAGGGAGGGATGCCTCTGACAAAATTTGCAGCATCAGATACTTTTGAAAGGCTTGCGACCGAGACTGTCGACTTCCTACTTAACCTTGGAGAACCTGCTAGGAAGGCTGCTTTATGGTACGCACAGAACCCTAGTAAGTTGTTCCTTCCACCGGAGCTTGAACATCTGAGAGGGGAACCCATCACCCTTTACGAAGTATCTAAAATCATGGGAAAGGAAACGGCGATTAACGCCGGTCATGCCAGCCGCTATGGCCTAGTCAAAACAGGCCAGAAGACCACTGATCCTACCCGCCGCAGTGATCCGAATGGAAGTTGGGTAGGCCTTTTCGAGTTTGCCTCGCTTGAGAATCATGTGCTCAACAAGCTCCCAGAGATATTTCCCACGCTAGACGGAACAACTGGATTGCAATGGCATGACGCGTTGTTCGTGCTACCGGAGAACATCCTGAATCCAACGGCGGAGACGCTCCTAAACGTTCCTGCGGTCTTTAGCATCAACCAGATCAACAACCAGTTGGGCTCCAACCCACGTGGGGTGACCATTTTCTCTCGAAATGGAAAAACAAACCGCGACGGCAGCCCAACAGCCATCACTACCCATGGTTTCAGGCATCTTCTGAACACCCTCGCTCAGAGTAAGCATCTGAGCGAATCTCTCATTGCATTTTGGTCTGGTCGTAAGAACGTCAAACAGAATGAATGGTACGACCATGTGCCCCAAGAGGCATTCATTGAGGCCTATCTGAAGCTTGGCGACAATGTAGGCGGCATATCTTCCGGAGAAGCGCTGAGCGAGAAGATTCAGGGGCTTATCGCGAGCCATGGGCTGACCCAGCAGGAAGCCATGGGAGTCGAGCTCGGCGCTCTCAGCGTAACGCGCTTCGGGCTCTGCAAGCATAACTACGCCCTGACGCCTTGCCCTCTCGACAAGGATTGCTCGAACTGCTCTGAGCACGTGTTTGTGAAGGGGGACGAACGCCACCAGAGAGAAGCTGAGTTTCAGTATGAGATTCATGCCAAGGCCGTTGCCGCTGCAACAGCTGCTCTAGCGGAAGGTGAGGCAGGCGCTGCCCGATGGCTGAAGCAGAACCAGCCACGTATGGAGCGTTGGGCTCTCATGCTGGAAAAGATGAATGACCCGTCCATCCCTGAGGGAACCATGATCACTTTGCCTCCGCCCGAGAGTACCCAGTCCAAGACAGGGCTCGCTCACGCCGTTCGAATGATCGCCACAGACGCAGAGCCGGCTAAGCAGGGCGACTTTGCTGATGAAGCCGAAGAAGCCCTCATGGCCATGGAGTTCTTCTGATGGGTGCGCCTAAGATGACCGACCAAACCATCAATCAGTCGGTATTGATGCTGGACGGATGGGCAGGAAAGCTGACCTGGGATCTCTATCTGGAGGCCCTAGCGGTGGAGGTAGGCCATCGCTACACCAAAGCTGCAATGCTGAGGCATGACCGGATCAAAGACGCTTGGGATCACGCGAAAGAGCGATGCCGTGGGACTGATGAAGCCTCAGGAAAGGCGCCAGAGATGGCACTCATGGATAGCCGCCAGCGTGAGCTCGAAGCACGTGTAGAACGCCTCACACGCGAAAACAACAGACTCCTAGAGCAATTCGTCCGCTGGGCGCACAACGCCTCTCGGAGAGGTATGAGCCTAGAGGATCTAGATCGGCCTCTCCCGTATGTGAAAACTAAAGACCTCTCGTGAAGCACCGGCCACCTGCAAGGGTGGCCTTGTCACCTTGCTGAAGACCGGGACTGGCTCCTTCAGAGGGCTAACCTGCGACCAAACGAATCAGAATCGAGCAAAATTATGCCTCGAATTTTTGGGCAGATTGCGTATACTTTCGAGCCTCGGAAGGGGCTAACCCTTCGAAAGTATACGTTTTTTTGTAAAGCCAATAGCCAAAAGCGCTGAAGGCCCCTACTGGTAAGGATTTGAAGAATGTATATGAATCCTACCTGGGTATTCTGCCAGTAAGGCCTGAATGCCGCGCGGGGTGCCTACGGGTGCCCCGCGCGGCATTTTTGTATCCGCGCCCCAGAGAAACCTTGCCCTTTGCCCACCGCTCACGCGGCTAGGTAAAAGAACAGGACCTCTCAAAAAAGGAAACAAGCCCATGGCGCGGAAAAAGGTGGCAACTCGCAAGATTGGTCGCAACGCTGAAACCGGCCGCTTCACCTCGGTCGAAGTAGCACGCAAACACCCCAAGACCCACATCGTCGAAACACTGCGCTACTGTGGGAGCGGCCTTGTGTCGCGATAGGGGTACGAAGCGCCCCCAAGTTTTCAGCTCCGCCGCATAAATCGCCCGGGCTGCCTTGCAGCCCTCTCGCGACACAAGGCCGCCCCCACAAAAAGCGCGCCAACACCACATAATGTGCCCATAAAATAAAATAGCACAACATGTAGTGCCACCCGCTTTTTGCCGCTACACTCCTTCCCCGTAGCAAACGGCACAAGCCTGGTGAACGGACGCACGCAAAACCGGTCGAAAAAGTTACCCTCGCCCGCCAGACGCGCGCCCCGATCGGAGGCGAATTCCGGTATACTGCGCCCCCTCTGAAAAAGGGCACCTTTCAATTGTCCTGGCCCCTCCCAGAGGCCTGGCCAGGTACAAGTCAGAACACATTCAGATGTAAACGAGAGTCAGCCTCTCGAGCTGTCCATTCGCCGTTACGGCCTTGCGTCAGGCATCACATTTTTAAAATCCAACCGGTTGCCCCAGGGCGACCCTCAAGCAGGAGCCAAACCATGCTGAGCTGGGACGAATTCGATAAAGAAGACGGCGAAGTAGCCGCCAAAGGCAACACCCCTGCGCAGGCCGCTGCCACCGCTACCCTCGACAAGCTCGACAGCGCTGGTGGTGCCGCCGCCCTGGAAGCTCGCGCTGCTACCGCGTCTGACTCCGAAGCCGTCAAGCGTGCCAAGGCTGCCCTCGACGCCCTCGACGTGGCCGAAGGCCTGGCCGAGCTGGAAGGCTCCTCCGCCCGCGTTGCCGTTGACGAAAAGCGCATGATCAACTGCCGCGCCGACCTGAACCAGCTGGTACCGTTCAAGTACGACTGGGCCTGGCAGAAGTACCTGGACGGCTGCGCCAACCACTGGATGCCGCAAGAGGTCAACATGACCGCCGACATCGCCCTGTGGAAGAGCCAGGACGGCCTGACCGAAGACGAGCGCCGCATCGTCATGCGCAACCTCGGCTTCTTCTCCACCGCCGACTCGCTGGTTGCCAACAACCTTGCCCTGGCCGTGTACCGCCTGATCACCAACCCGGAGTGCCGCCAGTACATCCTGCGCCAGGCCTTCGAAGAGGCGATCCACACTCACGCCTACCAGTACTGCATCGAGTCGCTGGGCATGGATGAAGGCGAGATCTTCAACATGTACCACGAGATCCCGTCGGTCGCTAAAAAAGCCGCCTGGGGCCTGAAGTACACCCGCGCCATCTCCGACCCGGAATTCAACACCGGCACCGTCGAAACCGACAAAGAGCTGCTGCGCAACCTGATCGCCTACTACTGCGTACTGGAAGGCATCTTCTTCTACTGCGGCTTCACCCAGATCCTGTCCATGGGCCGCCGCAACAAGATGACCGGCGTGGCCGAGCAGTTCCAGTACATCCTGCGTGACGAGTCGATGCACCTGAACTTCGGTATCGACGTGATCAACCAGATCAAGATCGAGAACCCACACCTGTGGGACGCGGCGATGAAGGAAGAAGCGACCCAGATGATCCTGCAAGGGACCCAGCTGGAGATCGAATACGCCCGTGACACCATGCCACGCGGCGTGCTGGGCATGAACGCGGCGATGATGGAGGATTACCTCAAGTTCATTGCTAACCGTCGTTTGACTCAGATTGGTTTGAAAGAAGAGTATCCGGGGACTACCAACCCGTTCCCATGGATGAGCGAGATCATGGACTTGAAGAAGGAGAAGAACTTCTTTGAGACGCGCGTGATTGAGTATCAGACTGGTGGTGCACTGAGCTGGGACTGATTATCCGGGCTGATTATCAAGAAGGCTGCCAAACGGCAGCCTTTTTTATTGGCAGGGGAAAGGCAAACAGGACGCTTCCTACAAGGTTTTTCATTGTCACTTTTTTAGCGTTGCAATAACGTCTGCCGGCGCTTAAGAACGCAGCCCACCGCCGGCAAGCCAGCCCCCACACCGAGCGCATCGCACTCAAGCCATGCGCTGTAACTGTGGGAGCCTGGCTTGCCGGCGATGGGGCGCAAAGCGGCCCCAATGTTCCTGACTGATTGGCATTAGAGGTCACCTGCGAACGCCGGCAAAGCCGGTGCCGTACATCGAGTCAGATGCTATAGGTCATCCAGTTGAACCTTCACGCGCAGCGGGGAAGCGAGACGCTCATTTACAGACGCGATGAGGCCTTCATCGTCCTCGGCCATGGTGGCTGGCCCAAAAGGCAGCTTGCCCTGCTCTGCTACATATTGCAGAACCTGGTGCATGCGTTCGGAGGGGGTTACACCGAGGCGCTCTAGCTCTTCGTAGGCGCGGGCTTTGAGCTCGTCGTCGATGCAGATGTTGACGGACGCCATGGTTCGACTGTCGAGAAAAGAAGAGGCCCCGCCCACGCCGACAAGAGGGGTACGGCACAACGAGGTGCCGGGACTGGACATGCCAGTCTACGTGGTCGAGGGCGAGGCCAGATCTGAAGATAGCGCAGGGTTGCGGCAGGGTCCACAGGCAACTGGATTGGATTTGTAAAGGATGTGTTCGGGTTAAAGGCGCATATCTGTGGGAGCGGGTTCACCCGCGAAAAATTCAACGCGGTGTATGGCACCGGCTGTGACGGTGTTCGCGGCTAAAGCCGCTCCCACAGGGATCGAGCCAGCTTTTGAATTTTTGGATGAGATCGCGCCCGCTGTTGAAACAGCGCAAATGACTACCTTAGTCGTAGTATGTCTCTATAGCACTCATGGTAGAGCTTCTACAGCCCGATTTACGCCACCTAACCCCTGAATCGCTCAGCCATCAGCCGTTGACAGCCCACCTCCCCCTTGCTAATAATCGCCCACAGTTGTACGACAACACATAACAAAAACAACAATCAGTGGACGAAATCATGTCGACACCCATCCCGCAACACCCACGTCTGTTGCCCCCCCCCCTTGCCCCGGCCTGCCTGCGTACGCCCGCCAGTACCTAGCACCCGGTTACCGCGTATCCACCTCTGGCCCTGACCGGCCCGTTACCTACCCGCCCCTGCCGCAGGCCGCCTGTGCGTGCCCGGTGGACGGGCTGCCATACCCTTCGGGAGCACAACAATAATGAAAATCTGCCACACCCTGCCCTTCGCCCTGCTTGGCGCCGGGGTTATCGCCGGCTTGCCGGGCACCAGTCTGGCTGCGGGTTTTGTCGAGGACAGCAAAGCCACGCTCGGGCTGCGCAACTTCTACATCAATCGTAACTTCACCAACCCGAGCAACCCGCAAAGCAAGGCCGAGGAATGGACGCAAAGCTTCATCCTCGATGCCCGCTCGGGCTTTACCGAAGGGCCGGTCGGGTTCGGCGTGGATGTGCTGGGGCTGTGGTCGGTCAAGCTCGACGGCGGCGGCGGCACCTATGGCACAGCGTTGCTGCCGCGCCATGACGATGGCAAGCCTGCGGATGATTACGGGCGGTTGGCAGTCGCTGGCAAGGCGCGTATCTCCAAGACCGAACTGAAGATTGGCGAGTGGATGCCGGTGCTACCGATTCTGCGTTCGGACGACGGGCGCTCGCTGCCACAGACATTCCGTGGCGGGCAAATCACCTCCAACGAGATTGCCGGGCTGACCCTGTATGGCGGCCAGTTCCGCGGCAACAGCCCGCGCAACGATGCCAGCATGGAAGACATGAGCTACGGCGGCGGGCTGTCGGACCGCTTCAACTTTGTCGGTGGCGAGTACAAGTTCAACCAGGACCGTACGCTGGTGGGGCTGTGGAATGCGGTGCTGAAGGATGTGTACCAGCAGCAGTACCTGCAACTGAGCCACAGCCAACCGGTCGGTGACTGGACCCTCGGCGCCAACCTGGGCTATTTCCATGGTGATGAGGACGGTTCCGAGCGCGCAGGGCAGCTGGACAACAAGACCTATTCGGGGATGTTCTCGGCCAAGTACGGCGGCAACACCTTCTGGGTGGGCCTGCAGAAAGTCGATGGCGATACCTGGATGCGGGTCAATGGCACCAGTGGCGGGACTCTGGCCAACGACAGCTACAACTCCAGCTTCGACAATGCCAACGAACGCTCGTGGCAGGTGAGGCATGACTTCAACTTTGTCACGGTCGGAGTGCCGGGGTTGACCTTGATGAACCGGTACATCAGCGGGCGTGATGTGCATACCGGGTCGGTGACCGATGGCAAGGAGTGGGTACGCGAGACGGAGTTGGCGTATGTGATCCAGAGCGGGGCATTCAAGGATTTGAGTGTGAAGTGGCGTAACTCGTCGATTCGGCGGGATTACAGCAATAACGAGTTTGATGAGAACCGGTTGATCTTTAACTATCCGTTGTCGCTGCTTTAACCGGAACATTGGTGCTGTCTCTATTGGGGCCGCTTTGCGGCCCATCGCAGGCAAGCCAGCTCCTACACCGACCGCGCCGACTTCAAGGCATATGCAGTACCTGTGGGAGCGGTTTTACCGCGAAGAGGCCGGCAAAAGAGACGCAGGCCTCATTGACAACACCCAAACCCACCGCCAATAATCAGCCTAGTCATACGACAACCTACAACAATTAACAACAAGAGCCGGCCATGACCCCTACTCCCCTCAACCGCCTGCTGCTCACCGGAGCTGCAGGCGGCCTGGGCAAGGTCCTTCGCGAACGCCTGCAAGGCTACGCCGAGGTCCTGCGCCTTTCCGACATCAGCCCCATGGCACCTGCCGCAGGCCCGCATGAAGAAGTGATCACCTGCGACCTGGCCGATAAGGCGGCGGTACATGCCCTGGTCGAAGGCGTTGACGCCATCATCCACTTCGGCGGCGTGTCTACCGAGCATTCCTTCGAAGACATCCTCGGCCCCAACATCTGCGGTGTGTTCCACGTCTACGAGGCAGCGCGCAAGCATGGGGTGAAGCGCATCATCTTCGCCAGCTCCAACCACACCATCGGCTTCTATCGCCAGGACGAGCGCATCGACGCCCACTCCCCGCGCCGCCCCGACAGCTACTACGGGCTGTCCAAGTGCTATGGCGAGGATGTGGCCAGTTTTTACTTCGACCGCTACGGCATCGAGACCGTCAGCATCCGTATTGGCTCGTCGTTCCCGCTACCTCAAAACCCGCGCATGCTCTGCACCTGGCTGAGCTACGACGACCTGGTGCAACTGATCGAGCGCGGGCTGTTCACGCCCGATGTTGGCCACACCATCGTCTACGGTGCCTCCGACAACCGCACCGTGTGGTGGGACAACCGCCATGCCGAGCACCTGGGCTATGCGCCCAAGGACAGCTCCGAACCCTTCCGCGCCGCCGTCGAGGCCCAGCCGGCGCCCGCCGCCGATGACCCGAGCATGATCTACCAGGGCGGCGCCTTCGCCGTGGCCGGCCCATTCAACTGACCCCACGCATGCCAGGAGGCACGGCCATGAACTGCGAACTGATCGTCGACGCCCGCAACGGCACTGGCGAAAGCCCCGTGTGGCACGTCGGTGAACAGGCCCTGTACTGGGTCGATATTCCCGCCCGCCAACTGCACCGCTGGCAGGCGGCCGATGGCAAACACCAGGTCTGGCAGGGCGACGAAATGCTGGCCTGCATCGCCCGCAGCGGCCACGGCTGGATTGCCGGCATGGAGAGCGGCATCTTCCAGCTTCAGGCCAAGGCCGATGGTAGCCTGGACGGCCGGCTGCTCAGCAGTGTGCCACATGCCCAGGCGGGCATGCGTTTCAACGATGGCCGCTGCGATCGCCAGGGCCGCTTCTGGGCCGGCACCATGCTGCTGGACATGCAACAAGGCGCGCATGTTGGTGCGCTCTACCGGCATGACGGCGAAGGTCATCTGCACCTGCAGCAGGACAGCATGATCGTGCCTAACGGCCTGGCTTTCAGCCCCGACGGCACACGCATGTACCTCTCCGACTCGCACCCCAACGTGCAGAAAGTCTGGGCCTTCGACTACGACACCGACAGCGGCACGCCACACAACAGACGGCTTTTCGTCGACATGCGCGGCTACCCTGGCCGCCCCGATGGCGCCGCCATCGACCAGGACGGCTGCTACTGGATCTGCGGCAACGATGCCGGGCAGATCCACCGTTTCACCCCCGATGGCCGCCTGGACCGCTCGCTCAACGTACCGGTGAAAAAACCGGCGATGTGCGCCTTCGGCGGCGCCAACCTGGACACCCTGTACGTGACCTCGATCCGCCCTGCGGGCATCGACCTCAGCGGCCAGCCGCTGGCTGGCGGGGTGTTTGCCCTCAACCCTGGCACCAAAGGCCTGGAGGAGCCTGCCTACCGGGGCTGAGCCCCGCCTGCCATACCCACACTTGCACGTACGAAACCAGATAATAAAAACCACGGAGTTTCATCATGACGTTCAAACGCAAGCTGCTTCTTGCCGTACTCCCCTTCGCCTTCAGCGTGGCCATGCCCGCCTCGGCACTGGACATCAAGTTCGCCGAAATCCACCCGGCCGGCTATCCCACCGTGGTGGCCGAGCAGAACATGGGCAAAAAACTTGAAGCAGCCAGCAATGGCGACATTACCTTCAAGATGTTTGCCGGCGGCGTGCTGGGCTCGGAAAAGGAAGTGATCGAACAGGCGCAGATCGGTGCCGTACAGATGACCCGCGTCAGCCTGGGGATCGTCGGCCCGGTAGTGCCGGATGTAAACGTGTTCAACATGCCGTTCGTGTTCCGCGACCATGAGCACATGCGCAAGATCATCGACGGAGACATCGGCCA
Organism: Pseudomonas sp. yb_9; assembly: GCF_043103635.1. Classification (NCBI taxonomy): domain Bacteria; kingdom Pseudomonadati; phylum Pseudomonadota; class Gammaproteobacteria; order Pseudomonadales; family Pseudomonadaceae; genus Pseudomonas; species Pseudomonas sp. yb_9. Next base: position 20,852 of record NZ_JBICKA010000005.1, read on the forward strand.
GGAGATCCTCGACAAGATCACCAACTCCGACTTCAACCTGGTGGCCCTGGCCTGGATGGATGGCGGCTCGCGCAGCATCTACACCAAGAAGCCCGTACGCAGCCTTGAAGACCTCAAGGGCATGAAGATTCGCGTGCAGGGCAACCCGCTGTTCATCGACATGATGAACGCCATGGGCGGCAACGGCATCGCCATGGACACCGGGGAAATCTTCAGCGCCCTGCAAACCGGTGTGATCGATGGTGCCGAGAACAACCCGCCAACGCTGCTTGAGCACAACCACTTCCAGAGCGCCAAGTACTACACCCTGACCGGCCACCTGATCCTGCCGGAGCCGGTGGTGATGTCCAAGACCACCTGGAACAAGCTCACCCCCGAGCAGCAGGCGCTGGTGAAGCAGGTCGCGCGTGAGGCGCAGATGGAAGAGCGCGCGCTGTGGGACGCCAAGTCCGCTGCCAGTGAAGAGAAGCTGAAGGCCGCCGGTGTCGAGTTCATCACCGTCGACAAGAAACCGTTCTACGACGCCACCGCCTCGGTGCGTGAAAAATACGGCGCGCAATACGCTGACCTGATGAAGCGCATCGACGCCGTCCAGTAACAGCGACCCCTTTCTGAACGACCTCGGCAGCGCGGCGCCCGTCGCCCTGCCGCTTTGGTGATGCCCATGAAAAACCTTGTCCTGCGTGTGAACGACACGCTGTACCGCAGCTGCATCTGGGTCGCCGGCCTGTCGATCCTGGCGATGTCGCTGATCATTCCCTGGGGCATTTTTGCCCGCTACGTGCTCGGCACCGGCGCCAGCTGGCCAGAGCCGGTGGCCATCCTGCTGATGGTGGTGTTCACCTTCGTCGGCGCCGCCGCCAGCTACCGCGCCGGGGCGCACATGGCGGTGGCGATGATTACCGATCGCCTGCCACCGCTGCAGCGCCAGCTGGTCGCGCTGCTGGTGCAGGTGCTGATGATTCTGGTGTGTGTATTCATGACCTACTACGGCACCAAGTTATGCATCACTACCTGGAACCAGTTTCTGGCGTCGCTGCCGGGTGTACGGGTGGGCATGACGTATGCGCCGATCCCGGTGGGTGGCGTGCTGACCCTGGTCTTCGTGCTGGAAAAACTTCTGCTCGGCGACCAGAGCCATCGCAAGGTGGTGCGTTTCGACCATGTAGAAGAAAGCGAAGGAGTGGCGTAAATGGATGCGTTCATTCTGTTGGGCAGTTTCGTTGCGCTCATCCTGCTGGGCATGCCGGTGGCCTATGCACTGGGCCTGTCGGCGTTGATCGGTGCGTGGTGGATCGACATCCCGCTGCAGGCGATGATGATCCAGGTGGCCAGTGGGGTTAACAAGTTCTCACTGCTGGCCATTCCGTTCTTCGTGCTGGCCGGTGCGATCATGGCCGAAGGCGGCATGTCACGTCGGCTGGTGGCCTTTGCCGGGGTGCTGGTGGGCTTCGTGCGTGGCGGGCTGTCGCTGGTCAACATCATGGCTTCGACCTTCTTCGGGGCGATTTCGGGCTCGTCGGTGGCCGACACGGCCTCGGTGGGCTCGGTGCTGATTCCGGAGATGGAGCGCAAGGGCTACCCGCGGGAGTTTTCCACCGCCGTGACCGTCAGCGGCTCGGTGCAGGCGCTGCTGACCCCACCCAGCCACAACTCGGTGCTGTACTCGCTGGCGGCGGGCGGCACGGTATCGATTGCCTCGCTGTTCATGGCGGGTGTCATGCCCGGTTTGCTGCTGAGCGCGGTGATGATGGGCCTGTGCCTGATCTTCGCCAAGAAGCGCAACTACCCCAAGGGCGAAGTGATCCCGCTGCGCCAGGCGCTGAAAATTGCCGGTGAGGCGCTGTGGGGCCTGATGGCCATGGTGATCATCCTGGGCGGCATCCTGTCGGGTGTGTTCACCGCGACCGAATCGGCAGCCGTGGCGGTGGTGTGGTCGTTCTTCGTGACCATGTTCATCTACCGCGACTACAAGTGGCGCGACCTGCCCAAGCTGATGCACCGCACGGTTCGCACCATCTCCATCGTGATGATCCTGATCGGCTTTGCCGCCAGCTTCGGCTACGTGATGACGCTGATGCAGATCCCGTCGAAGATCACCACGGCGTTCCTGACCCTGTCGGACAACCGCTACGTGATCCTGATGTGCATAAACTTCATGTTGATGCTGCTGGGCACGGTGATGGACATGGCGCCGCTGATCCTGATCCTCACACCGATCCTGCTGCCGGTCATCACCGGTATCGGCGTGGATCCGGTGCACTTCGGCATGATCATGCTGGTGAACCTGGGCATCGGGCTGATCACCCCGCCGGTGGGGGCCGTGCTGTTCGTGGGCTCGGCCATTGGCAAGGTGAGCATCGAGTCGACGGTGAAGGCGTTGCTGCCGTTCTACCTGGCGCTGTTCCTGGTGCTGATGGCGGTGACCTACATTCCGGCCATTTCCCTGTGGCTGCCTAGCGTGGTGCTCTAACTGAACCCGGGGCCGCCTTGCGGCCCCGGGTTCTCTCTGCAAATGGACCCTGCACATGGCTGTTCCCTCCTCTGCTGCCCCGCTGTTCCCACGCAAACTGGCCATCGCCTTGCTGGCCCTGCTGGCCTGTTCATTCGCCGGTAACCACATCGCCGCTCGCATCGCCTTCGATGACGGCACCGGCGTGCTGCTGGCGATCCTCTGTCGCTCAGGCATCACCTTGCTGGTGCTGGCCTGCCTGCTGCTGTGGCAACGCCAGGCGATAGGCCTGCCTGCGGGTACCCGTCACTGGCAGTTGCTGCTCGGCCTGCTGATCGCCACCCAGAGCCTGTGCCTGTACTCGGCAGTGGCGCGCATCCCGGTGGCATTGGCGCTGCTGGTGGGCAACACCTTTCCGATGTTGCTGGCATTGCTCACCTGGGCACTGGGTGGCGCACGGCCTACTGGCCGCCCGGTGCTGTTCATGGGCCTGATCCTGTGCGGCCTGGTGCTGGCGCTGGATGTACCGGCACGCCTGGCCGACAGTGGCACGGCCAACTCGCACTGGGCGCTGGGCGTCAGCCTGGCCTTTGGTGCCGCCTGTGCGTTTGCCTGTGCCTTGTGGATCACCGACCACAAACTGGCTGCCGTACGCGGGCCAGTGCGCAGCCTGCTGACCTTGCTGATCGTGTTTTCCAGCATGCTGGTTGCAGGCGCAAGCGGCGTGATGCCGTCGGGCTTGTCACTGCCCGGCAGCAGCGGTGGCTGGGTCGCCTTGGGCAGCCTGGTGGTGCTGTACGGCCTGGCCTTCACCTTGCTGTTTGTGTGTGTGCCAAGGCTGAACATGGCGCAGAACGCACCGGTGATGAATGTCGAACCCATCGCGACACTGCTGCTGGGCTGGGCGTTGCTCGATCAGCAACTGAGTACCCCGCAACTGATCGGCGCCGCCGTGGTGGTGTGCGGCATCGTGCTGCTGACCTACCGTCGGGCCCGTTGATTGTTCATTTGAAAGGAGCCTTGAATGGCTGTGACCGAGCTGCACCTGCAAGATAACCTGACCCGCCTGAGCCTGGCTCCGGAACTGGGCGCCAGCCTGGTCAACTGGGAAGTAAAGGCAACCGGGCAGCCATTGCTACGCCATTCCGACGCGGCCGCGATGGCCACCGCTACCCCACGACGGCTGGCCTGTTACCCGCTGGCGCCGTGGTCCAATCGCATTTCCGAGGGTGGCTTTTCCCGGCCCGAAGGCTGGCAGGCACTGGCGCCCAATACCACGCACGACGCTTACCCGATTCATGGCAGCGCCTGGCAACAACCCTGGCAGGTGGAGCACCACAGCGAGCGGCGCGTGCGCCTGACGCTGCGCAGTGACGTGCCATTTGCCTACCAGGCCACACTGGATGTGCACTTGCATGAGGGGTGCCTGAACCTAGACCTGCATGTCACGCACCTGGATGGGCGGGCTAACTGGTATGGATTGGGATTACATCCCTACTTCCCGCGGTATCCCGATACCAAGCTGCATGCAGCGGCACGCAAGGTGTGGCTGGCCGAAGATGGGCGGTTGCCATCGTATGAGGCCGAGATACCAGAGCGGTGGAGTTTTGAAACCCTGCGAGGATTGCCTGACACAGTCGTGGATCACGCGTTCAATGGCTGGCCGGGGGAATGCGTGATCGAACAGCCCGGTGCCGGGTATCGCTTGGCGTGCAGTGCCAGTGGGGCTGAGCATTTCTTGCTGTTTTGTCCGCAGGGACAAGGTTTTTTCTGCTTTGAGCCGGTTACCCACCCGGTCAATGCCCATCACCTGCCGAGGCGGCCAGGGCTGAGGTTGTTGCAGCGAGGGGAAGCGATGAGCCTGGGCTTCAGGATGCAGTATCAGCCGTTGTAACCAGATTGCTTGAATTGGGGCCGCTTTGCGGCCCCAAAATCTCAAGCCTTATGCAAGCACCTCAGTCGAAGCCATTACCGGCTTCTCCGAAGATAGCGTTCGCACCTCCCGCGCCACCTTCCACACCAACACCGCCGCCACGATATCGAACGCGGCCAGCACCACGAACAACGGGCTGTAGCCAATCTGCGTGACCAGCACGCCGAACACCAGCGTAAACGCCGCCGCCCCCAGATACCCGCACATGCCGCCCATACCGGTCGCCGTGGCCACCTGGTCCTTGCTGAACGAGTCGGAAGTGATCGAGTACAGCGCCCCCGACAGCGTCTGGTGGGCAAAACCGCCAATGCACAGCAACAGGATCGCGGTGTACGGGCTTTCCACCAGGCCAATGCAGGCCGGGCCGATCATGCAGCTGGCACCGAACACCAGCACCATCTTGCGTGAGGTGAACAGCGACACCTTGAAGTAGCGGTGGAACAGCGGGCTGAGGTAACCGCCCAGCACACAGCCGATGTCGGCCGCCAGGAACGGCAGCCAGGCGAACATCGCCACTTCCTTGATGTTCATGTGCCGCTCGGTCATCAGGTACAGCGGAATCCAGGCATTGAAGGTTTGCCAGGCAGGCTCCGACAGGATCCGCGCCGATGCGATGGCGTAGAAGTTACGGGCCTTGAAGATACGCTTCCACGCGCCCTTCTCGCGGGTGTCCTGCTTGAAGTGCGCTTCCTGCCCGGCCAGGATGTAGTCGCGCTCCTCGTCACTCAGGCGTTTCTGGTCACGCGGGTGCTTGTACAGCAGCATCCACAACAGGGTCCAGACAATGCCCGAAACGCCAACGATCACGAACGCCAGCTGCCAGCCACTGTGCAGGATCGCCCACACCACCAGCGGCGGCGCCAGCAAGGCGCCGAGCGACGAGCCGATGTTGAACCAGCCAATCGCCACCGATCGCTCCTTGGCCGGGAACCACTCGGTGGTGGCCTTGACCCCGGCCGGCAAGCCGGCGGCTTCGGTCATGCCCAGCAACCCACGCATGAACGCCATGCTCTGCCAGCCGGTGGCCAGGGCCGCGCCGGCACAGGCCAGTGACCAGGCCATGGCGAACACGGCAAAGCCCAGCTTGGTGCCGATGAAGTCGATGAACCAGCCGGCAATGGGCTGCATGAGGGCGTAGCACACCTGCCAGGCAGCGACGATCTTGGCGTACTGCTCGGTACTGATGGCGAGGTCGGTCATCAAGGTGGGGGCAGCCACCGAGAGGGTGTTGCGGGCGAGGTAGTTGACGACGAGCCCAGCCGTGACAAGGCTGACCATCCACCAACGGATGCCTTTCATCTTCATGGTTCACCTGAATTTCTTGTTTTTAGAGTGGCGAGCGTTTGGCGCAAACGCCGGCAGGGCTATTTGCGACAAATTGTTTCAGGCGAAAGAGTGCCACGTCATAGGTCGTCGTACAACAAATATTATTTCAAGCTGTTTTAACCACTGTTGTACGATCTCAATCGAGTTGTTGGGCTCGCAGTGCCTGCGCCAGCATGTCGATGAAGGCCCTGACCTTGGCCGAGCCATACTTGCTCTCCCGGTGCAGTACATGAATTGGCCAGGGCGCCTCTTCGTACTCGGCCAGAATCACCTGCAGTTGCCCGTTGGCCAGTTCATCGGCCACTTGGTACGACAACAACCGGGCAATACCCAGCCCGCCACTGGCAGCCGCGATGGCCCCATCGTTGCTGGTGACCGTCAGCCTCGGCTTCATGCGTACCATGGTCGGCTCTTCTGTCACCCCGAAGCGCCAGCCGGCACGGGGCGACAGGTTGGTGGTGCCGATTACCGCATGCCCGGCCAGGTCCGAGGGATGTTTCGGCGCGCCATGTCGCGCCAGGTAATCGGGGGATGCGCACAACATGCGCCGCACCCTGCCGACCCGCAACGCCTTCAACCCCGAGTCGGGCAACGGGCCGATGCGCACCGCAACGTCCATGCCCTCCTCGACCATGTTCACCACGCGGTCCAGGAAGTAGGCAGACACATCGACCTCAGGGTACTGCTGCAGGTAGCGGACGATGCACGGCATGACGAACTTCTTGCCGAACAGGATCGGCGCGGTAACCGCCAGGTCGCCCTTGGGGGTGGCGTTGATGCCCGCAGCGGCGGCGTTGGCCTCGTTGATGCTGGCGAGGATATGCCGGGTGTCTTCCAGGTAGCGGCCTCCCGCTTCGGTCAGGCGTACGCTACGGGTAGTGCGCAGCAGCAGTTTTACCCCAAGCTGGTCTTCCAGGGCGCTGACGGCGCGGGTGACGGCGGCCGGAGAAATATCCAGGCGGCGGGCAGCAGCGGCGAAGCTTTCCAGCTCACCTACGGCGACGAACACCTTCATCAGGTGGATCTGGTCCATGCGGGCTCCTGAGGACATGAGGTGCCGGGATTATTATTCATCTGGGCATTTTGTGCTGCCCGCGAAGAGGCCGGGACTGGTTTGTCAGATGTCCAGCACCAATGCCTGTAACCCCTCCTCCACCTGCGCCGGCACCGCACAACAGATCAACACCGACCCCGCCTCCGGCAGCTCTGCCGGTGGATTCGGGTAATGCACCTGGCCACTCACAAGTTTGGTCTTGCAGGTACCACACGAGCCACCCCGGCAACTGAACTCCGGCGCCAGCCCACGCGCCTCGGCCAGCTCCAGCAAGGTACCGCTGCCGGGTGCCCAGCGCGCTTCCTTGGCCGATGCCGCGAAGTACACCGGCACGGGCTCGCTGGCCGCAGGCGGCTGTTGCAAGGTGGGCTGGTCGGCGTCCGTGTGCCGCCGCAACGTCGACGGCCCGAAGGCTTCTGCGTGAATCCGCGCATCCGGCACATGCACGCCGCGCAACCCTTCATACAAGTCCTGGGTAAAACTGCCCGATCCGCACAGGTAGAAATCGTAGTCGTCCAGCGCCAGCGTCGCCTTGACCTGCTCGATGCCCAGACGCCCGGCAAACTCGTAATCTCGCCCAAGCAGCGCTTGGCCTTCCGGCTGACTCAGGGCGCGATGGATGTGCAGCAAGCCTCCCGCCTGTTGCCGCAAGCTCGCCAGTTCCTGCCTGAACGGCAGGTCGGCCAGGCTACGCGCGCCATGGAATAAGTGGATGTGCCGCGTCTGGGCCTTGCTCAACTGCTCGCGCAGCATGGCCAGTAATGGCGTGATTCCCACCCCCGCGCCAATCAGCACCAGCGGCCGCGTGCTCTGCATGTCCAGCGTGAAGCTGCCCATGGGTGGACGCACGTCAAGCACATCGCCGGGCGCAATGCGCTCATGCAAGTGGCGGGAAACCGGGCCCTGGGCTTTGACGCTAATACGCAAATAGCCATCGGAAGGTGCGCTGGACAAGCTGTAGGTGCGGATCAGCGGCGCTTCACCGTCACGCTCTACCTGCACCGGAACATGTTGCCCGGGTGCAAACACCACAGCGCTATCGCTGGGCGGCTGAAGGTAGAACGAACGGATATCACGGCTCTCCTGCTCCACCCGCAGTACGCGCCAGGCTTGCCATTGGCGCTGTTGCTGGCGTTGCTGCAAACGCGCTTCGGCCTCAGCCCAGATGCCGGTCATCAGGCTGGTCGGTGCGTACTCCTTGAAGGCCCAGCGCAGGGAAACCGCAGCCGGCCGCCACACCACCTGCTCGACCTCCAGCGTCCACAGCCGCTCTGCACCTTCAAAAGCCTGGATGGCCGGGTTTTCCAGCAGCACCTCGGCACGTCCGCACACCTGCAGAACGTTGCCGCTGCTGAAGTCGATGAACAGCAAACCTGCCCTCGGGTTAACCCACAAGTTGCCCAAGGTGTTGAAGTGCAGGTTACCGGCGTAGTCGGGAATGGTCAGCGTGTTGCCTTCGACCTTGACGAACCCTGGCCGACCGCCTCGGTGGGAAACATCCACCGAGCGCTGGCCGCTTTCATGCTCGACATAGCTGGCGACGAAGCATGTGTCAGCAGACTGGATCATGCTGACGGTCGTGGCATTCAGTGTTGTGGCATCGACGCGCCCTTGGGCCGGTTCGGTGACGCGGGTGTAGTCGCGCAGCTGGATGTACTGCGGGCAGTTGCCGAACGACTGCTCCACCGCCACCTGCAATTGCCCCGCAGCAGCCTGGCGGATCTGCCCGTTGATGCGGTTGCGCCGGCGGGTGTGCAGCTCGATGCCCAGCAGGCCGATTGCCTGCCCGGCGACCAGCCCCGGGGTGGCGGGGTCATCTGCCGGTAACTTGGTGTCAATCGTCAATTGCCGTGGGTCGGGCGAGCTGACGAAACCTTCTGGCCCTTCCAGCAGCGTCGCCCAGGGCCGACCCTGAGCGTCAACGCTAGCCGCCACCATGAACGGCAACTGGTGATAGAACGTGCGGTGCTGGTCGGGCATGTAGTCACGAATGACCTTTTGCCCGAACGCCTCCATGCGCTCTGCTACACCGACCTTTTCCTGCAGGGCTTGCTCGCCCGCATGCCAGGGCGAGGGGCGTTGGTCCGGCGTCTGTCGCATGGCGGCGTTCCTCCCGAGGGCGGGGTGTCAGGCGCTGGTCTGCAGCCCGATCACGGTACGTGGCATGGGCACGAAGCCCGGCAGTGACTCGATCCGCGCCAGCCAGCTACGCACATTGGCATAGGGCTCCAGCGACACATTGCCCTCTGGTGCGTGAGCGATGTACGAGTAGTTGGCGATGTCAGCGATAGTGGCTTTGTTGCCGGCCAAGAAGGGCGACTTTGCCAGCTCGGCATCGATCACCTTGAGCAGGGTGTGGGCGCGGGTGATCACTTCGTCGGTGTTGAACGCAGCACCGAACACGGTCACCAGGCGGGCAGCGGCGGGGCCGAAGGCCAGCGGGCCTGCAGCGACCGACAGCCAGCGTTGCACGCGGGCGGCAGCGGCTGGCTCTTCGGGCAGCCAGGTGCCGTTGTCATATTTTTTGGCGAGGTAGACGAGGATGGCATTGGAGTCTGCGATCACCGTGCCGTTGTCATCGATGACCGGTACCTGGCCGAACGGGTTAAGGGCCAGGAAGTCCGGTTGCTTGTGGGCCCCTTTGGCCAGGTCGACGAACACCAGCTCGGTAGGCAGGTTGAGCAGAGACAGCATCAGTTCAATGCGATGGGCGTGGCCAGACTTGGGGAAGTTGTAAAGCTTGATCGGGTTCGACATGGGCTTGGCTCCTGGTCAGCACCGGAGTGGGCTGATGGAGCACATGCTGCACCTGATCGGCGCAGAGCAGAATCCGTGTGATGAGGAAACCATAATTTCGCTGCGCGAAATAATTCGCCAGTTCGGTCGTGCCAAACTCCAATTGCCGCGCCAGCGCGACCCCGCATCCCCGAGCGCCTGGCTGCCACACTGTCGGCGTTCGAGATCCGCCGCAAGCACCTCTGAGCCGACTGTGTGCTGGATCTGCTGGTCTCTTCGCGGTTCTACCAGCGAAAAGGCCAGCAGCCTTATTGCAAACTCTGTATCAGTGCAGCTTGTTGAAATACCGGAACAGCCCCCGCGCGGCCTCGACCACCTGTGGCACGCACGCCTGGATATCGGCTTCGCTCATCTGGTCCAACAACTCGAAGTTGTCCTCCAGCCCATGCAGCGAAATAGCCTTGAGCAGTTGATCCTGCTCTGGCGGCAACGCCTCCCAACCGGCAACCTGGGTAGCGCGCATGTAACCGAAGCACCACTCCTCCATGACGATCACATGGCCTTCCTCACCTTCGTTTTCTTCGAATAGCGGCTCGAAGTGGTCGACGTCGTCACCCAGCTCTTCTGCCACCTGGTTGGCATAGCGCAGCATCAACGCGGTGTACGCTTCTTCGTGCGCAGGCTTCTTGAACTTCGGCACCTTGCCACCGGCTACCGCAGGCAGCCATTGCTCGGGGTAGACGGTGACCGGCGAGCTGGCGAGCGCGGTGAAAAAACCATTGAGTTCGGCCAGGTTCAGCACCGAGTAGTCGTTGCCGTAAGTGATCAGCAGGTCTTCGAGGCGATCGAGTTCTTTTTCGCTGAGTGCGGGGAGCATGGGCGTACATCCTGAGAAGCAAAAGTGTGTGCACCCTAGCACAGCAACGCTTGAAGGGTTGCCCGTGCGTGCCACTGCACGGGCAGATTTTTCAGGAGGACAGCCAACGCGGCAACTCATGCTGCCGGTCGGTGGCAATCAGCAGCCACAGCAAGATGCGGCACTTGCGCGGGCAGAGCTGCCCGGCCATGTGCACACCTTTTTTCTGCAAGTCGATCTCGGAGCCGGAAAACCCGTAGGTTGCCCCGGCTGTAGGTCCCTTACCTGTGCGAGTGGCGACAATGACTGGCAGGGTTGGCGTCATGTGCTCCAGAGCATCAGACCAACTGCCGGAAACATGGCCAGCGCCAAAGCCGGCGATGACCAACCCGTCGTAACCCAATGTGGGCACAGCCTGCAGCAATGCCGTGTCAGCGTCCAGGCACGCCTCGAGCAGGGCAACGCGCTGGTCGGAACGTCCCGGTAACGGCAGCACTTCCCGCCTGTCTGGTGGATGGCGATACGTAGCGACGCCCTCTACAACTTCGCCCAGAGGACCAAAGCCAGGCGACTCGAATGCCGCCATCGCCAGGCTGGCCGTCTTGCGAACCCTTGCCGCGCAATGAACCTGATCATTCATCACCACCAGCACACCACGCCCACTGCTGCCTTGTGCCAATGCAACCTGTGCCGCAGCCAGCAGGTTGGCCGGGCCATCGTTGCCCGGCTGGCTGGCCGAGCGCATCGCACCGGTCATCACCAACGGCGCATCGAATGGCCAGAGCAGATCAAGGAAATAGGCCGTTTCCTCAAGGCTGTCGGTGCCTTGGGTCAATATCACGGCCCGGGCACCGCGCTCGACCTCGCAGCGAGCCCAGGCCAGCACATCCAGCAGCGCCCTGAAGCTGAGCGATGCACTGGGCACCAGGCACAATGACGTTACGTTCAACTGCGCCATCTCGCGCAACTGTGGGACCTGAAGCAGTTGCTGCTCACAATCCAAAGTGGGCGTTACACCACACCCAACCGCCGCAGCCTGCATACTGACTGTCCCCCCCAAACTGGCGATCGACAGCCTGGGCAGGCCCGAATGCTCAATCATGCTTCTCCCCCCAAAAGTAACCCGATCAGCGGTACGATTCCCAACGTGCTGACGGCCATCGACACTACGTTGCCGATGTAGCCATGCATATAGGTCGGCAACCGCTGAGTGATCGCCACTGCCAGCGGTGGAGCCACCAGCGCACCCAGCACTGCACTGGCCACGACTACTTGCCAACTGCCTCCATGCGTCAGCACTGCGGCCGGCACGATCGAGACGATCGGAATGTAGGTAGGGTACCACCCACGGGCTTGCCACTGGCCGCGCCAGAATACGACTCCGACCAAAGACGCCAAGGCCTGCCCAGCCACTATGTGCATCACCAACATTGAACCGTATGCGGGGGCCGCCGGGACCAACAGGTAAGCCAGTAACACGCCCAGTAGTAGACCGAGGCTGGCCAGCTCATTGCCAAAGAACGGCGCTTCGCTGAAGTCGGCCAGCACACGCCGCAAGGTCCAGACCACACCGTAGTCTGGTTGGCTGGCCACAGGTTTCGCAACGTCGGGTTCGTGGCTTTGACGTACCCATGACGGGAAACGCCTGCACAGCAGGAACGCGACGACACTTGCCACGGCCATACCACTCACGTTGCCGATGACCACAGGCAACTGCAGGGGATAGCACAGGTAGTTGACCATCAGCAGACTCGCCGGGGTTACCAGTAGTGCCCCCAGTAGCGCGCCTGTGATCGTCACTCGCCAGCCCGCGCCAAACAGCAGCACCATGGCTGCCGGCAGTGACACGAAGGCCACAAACGTTGGTTGCCAGGTGCCACTGGCCAAGGTCCATCCCCACAAGGCGTGGCTAAGTAAAAGGCCCATTAGCGAGCTGGTAAACACCCATGGCCACAGTCCGCTTCCATAGCAGATGGCAAACCCCTGCCAGCGATACCCGCGAAGATGGGCCCAATGTGCCAGGCTAGCGCCTAGCAGCAAGCCCAGCGCAGGCAGCTCATGCTTGTAGAAAGCGACCTCGCTGATATCGCCCACTATCCAGCGCAAACGGCTCAGCGGTTGGTCGAGGGTCGCCGCCAGTTGCCCGTAGTCTGGCCATTGGCCTGACGCAAGGCTGGCTACCAGCAGCATTAACAGGCAGGTGAAGATCAACACAGGGGAACGCTGCCGATTGGGCAGCAATAATGGCTTCATCTGTGGATCCTCAGCGTGGCATAGGCGCATGCAGGCGGTAGCCAAGCGCAGCATCGTAGAGATCGGTACGGCGATCACGCTGCAGGTCGTTGAGGCTGTTCCAGATCGGCGCTGAACGTGCGTTGCTGAGGTCGACATCGGCATACAGAATGCTTTCCTCCTCCGCACTAGCCACCTCACCAATGGGCCAGCCATTGGTTCCGGCAATCAACGAACAACCGAGAAAGCGCCCCCCTCGCTCACTGCCGATACGGTTTGCGGCGGCGATGTAGACATTGTTTACGTGCGCGGCCGTCATGGTCAGGTACGACGCCATGCAACGCCCTGCTTCATCAAACAGGGGTGGCGGTGTCCACACCCAGTTGTTCAAGCTGCATATGATGTCCGCGCCTTGCGCTGCCATCAGCCGCGGCACTTCAGGGAACCAGATGTCCCAGCAGATCAGCAGGCCGATACGCCCGATTGGCGTCTCGAATACCGGAAAACCGAGATCGCCAGGGGTGAACCAGAGCTTTTCCTGATTCCACAGGTGAGCCTTGCGATAGTGCCCAAGCAGGCCGTCGGGGCCGAACAATGCGGCGCTGTCGTAAAGCTTCAAGCCATCACGCTCGGCAAATCCTGCGGCCAGGTACACCTGATACTCCCTGGCGAAATCAGCCCAGGCTTTCAGGCTGCGGCCTGCCTGCAGTGTTTCAGCATGGGCATAGGCCTCGGCACGGGAGTGAAAGGTATAACCGGTGTTGGCCAGCTCGGGCAGCACGATCAGATTGGCACCTTCACGCGCCGCACGCCGGGCCAGTGCCAGGCCTCTGCTCAGGTTGCCATCGCAGTACTCTAGCCCGACCTGTGGGTCGTACTGGATGACAGCGATACGTACGGGGCTGACGGGGGTGCGTTGTTCAGACATGGCGACTTCCTTTTTGTGGTTGTTCTGGAAGGTCGCCAGTAGAGCGGGGTTGCGCTTGGGAGGGACAGTCGGGCAGGTCCTATGGGAGCGAAGGAGAAGCGAGTAAGTGCAGTAGGACGAATCTCACAAAAACACCCAGACGCCGCTATTTCCCAAGTTGATAATGCGGATAGTGCTCAAGGGTGAAGCCTCCATTGAACGTTGCGGATGTGTTGTTGCAAAGATTGATGACTGCATCGAGCGCGGTGCGTAAACACGGCTCGGTCCAGCCGGCGTCAACAGAGAAGGACTCTCCAGCCAAGTACAACCCCGAGCTGGCACTGTAATCGCGGTTGTATTTCATCAGGCCGACCGCGTCGTAGTAGGTACCTGCGCGATACAGCTTCGCGCAGCCGAGCGCATTTTTGTCCGTCGCCCAGCGCTGTATGCGAATGTTTCGGGTATCGATGTAGGGCGATATAGGTTCAGTCACATTGCTGCAGCGCAGGAGGATCCGGTCGAGTTCCTCAAGGCACTTCCTGGCCAATTCTTCATCAGTAAATGCAGCTAGCTTCGTTGCATCGTCCTCCCAGGTGTAACTGAGCAAGATACAGTCATCTGTGTAACGGTCGTTGTACCGATAGGCATAGACATCGTGGACAAAGCTGTCGGTAACGAGAATCTGGGGTAGCGCCGGCTGTCGGTCCAGAAAGCTCTTCTTCAGTGGTGCGTAGACCTTGCAACTGGTTTCCCAGTGAGCATGCTTCCAGGCGTCCACAATCGACGGCGGCAGTACCCGACGGCTGAAACCTTCGAGGCGTATATTGGTTTCAATCAACCAGGACGGGAGGGTCAAGATCACACTGTCGAAGTCATCGTACTGAAGGCGTTGATGCTCAGAGTCACTGTTGTGCCAACGGTATCCGACGCGAATGCCGCCCCCATCCAGTTTTTGCAGTGAACAAACCGAAGTGTCCGTCAACAGCCCGTCATCTCGTTGAAGGAGGTAGTCGTAGAGCGAAATGCCGTTCATCCCGGCATCCAGAAACAACAAGCTTTCATCCATTGCAGCGAGACCGATGTAAGCGGGTGCCTTGAACATCAGTCCCCTGCTGTCAGGGACGTTGCTGGCTTCCAGATACGGCGCAGCGTAAGGTGTACCCTCTTGGTCAACGCGCCCATGCACCAATTGCAAATGGCTGCTGAAACCAAAGATGGCTGTACGCAGCGGGTACAGGCAGCAGACATCATAGAAGGCCCCCCAACTGCCGTCGCCAATACCGATTGCATAGAAAATGGCCGACTCTTCACTGTTCATGCCCAGTCCGCCAAAATCACCGGGGTTTGCGGGATCCCATACATCCAGCGTGGGCAAATGCACCAGATCCCTGAATGACAACTGGTGATAGCGTTCGACAACAGCCTGCCACATCGACGTCCAACGTTCAGTGCCATATACAATGGCGATGCGCTCGGCAAACTGCCGGGCGAAGCGATGCCATTTTTCATAGACGTTTTGCAGCGTAGCAGTAGGCGGAGGGGTATTTCCTTGTGGGTTGCACCAAACCAGCAGCTTCGGCTCCCCTTCGCCGTCTAGTTGCCCGTCGCGAAGATAGATACCGGTTGCATTTACCCAAGGTGTCCCCGGGTTCGGGAAATCGGAAAGCCGTAGCTCAAACAGCTTGGCGTAATAGGCCATGAGCGAACGTCCATCTTTCGGAGATTCGCCTGTCCTGTTGAACAATGGCATGCGCATGGCCCCCATTTCGAATGGGGTTAAAGGCTGCTTGTGATTACCCTTCTGGTTCACCACTGTCAGGTGGCGGCCGCCAACACGCTGGGACTGCTCCATCAAGGTGATGCGGGTATAGCCGCAGCGAAACAGTTCCCGAGCGGCAGTCAGCCCTGTAACACCAGCACCGACAATACAGATTCGATGCTCGGGCTTTGCGGCATATGCAACGCCTCCCTCTTGTTCAATCAAACGACGGTAATCAAAGCAAAGATCGGGAGGGTTTGGAAAACGCGCGGCCCACGGTTGTAGTGGCGATGTAGGCTCTATGGCCAGATCAGCAGGATGGTTATGTGTCGAACCGATGGTCATATTCTCGTGCTCCCCATGAATTGAAGAGCCTGAGAATGTCCAATTTGGAGATCGGTTGAGAGGTTGCTATACACCACCAGCCAACACCCACAGGACGTATAGACCCTGTGGGTGCCAGCTTGAAGCTACGCCTTACACCGCCAGCGCGCGCTCACGCAG
>NZ_JBICKA010000060.1:0-386 GCF_043103635.1 Pseudomonas sp. yb_9
CTGGAATCCTTGAGAGATCAGGGAGTGCTCGAAAGAGAACCAGTACACAGGTGCTGCATGGCTGTCGTCAGCTCGTGTCGTGAGATGTTGGGTTAAGTCCCGCAACGAGCGCAACCCTTGTCATTAGTTGCTACGAAAGGGCACTCTAATGAGACTGCCGGTGACAAACCGGAGGAAGGTGGGGATGACGTCAAGTCCTCATGGCCCTTATGGGTAGGGCTTCACACGTCATACAATGGTACATACAGAGCGCCGCCAACCCGCGAGGGGGAGCTAATCGCAGAAAGTGTATCGTAGTCCGGATTGTAGTCTGCAACTCGACTGCATGAAGTTGGAATCGCTAGTAATCGCGGATCAGCATGTCGCGGTGAATACGTTCCCGGGTC
>NZ_JBICKA010000061.1:0-179445 GCF_043103635.1 Pseudomonas sp. yb_9
CTGGCCGACGGCGTGACCTTCACCGGTCGCGGCGAACCAGACGCCACCGTGCAGGTGCGTGATGCCGCTGGCACCGTCATTGGTACGGGTGTGGTGGGCGCCGATGGCCTGTTCAGCGTCACCCTTAACCCTGCCCAGGCCAATGGCGAAGCGTTGGACGTTCGGTTGGTGGACGCAGCTGGCAACACTTCTGCGCCGCTGCAATTCGATGCCCCGGATATCACACCACCTGCGGCGGTGAGCAACATCGTGGTCGGCAGTGGCGGCCTGGCCCTGAGCGGGCGTGGCGAAGCCGGCGCCACCGTCGAAGTGCGTGATGCCAACGGCACGGTGATCGGCACAGGCGTAGTGGGTGCCAACGGCACCTTCCTGATCGACCTTGACCCGGCCGCGCAGCCCGGCGAACAACTGAGCCTTGTGCAGACCGACCCCAGCGGCAACGCCTCCGAAACGCTGCAGTTCGAAGTCCCGGTAACCACCGCCCCGGCCAGCCCCAGCGACCTGGTGTTCGCCGAGGACGGCACCCGCATCAGCGGCACGGCGCCTGCCGGCACCCGCGTGGAAGTGCACGACGCCAACGGCACGCTGATCGGCAGTGTCGTGGCCGGCCCAGATGGCAGCTTCACCGTCGTTCTGGCCCCGGCCCAGGCCAATGGCGAACTGCTGGACGTCGTGGCCATCGACGATGCGGGTGTATCGTCACTACCCACGCAAATCACCGCGCCAGACATTACCGCGCCGACGGCCCCGAGCGAACTGGCCGTCAACCCCGATGGCACTGTCGTCACCGGCCGTGCCGAACCGGGCAGCACCGTGCGGGTACTGGCCGCCGATGGCACTACCGTGTTGGGTAGCGTCGTGGTTGGCGCAACCGGCAGCTTCAGCATCACCCTCAACCCACCGCAAGTCGACGGCGAAGTGCTGCAAGTCACCGCCACCGATGCGGCAGGCAACACCTCGACGGCAGGCTCAGTCACCGCGCCAGACATCGACGGTGGCGACATCACGCCACCCGACGCACCCACCAATCTGGTGGTCGGCCTGGCCGGCAGCCAGCTGAGCGGGCGTGGCGAAGCCGGCACCACCGTGCAGGTACGTGACGCCGCAGGTACTGTGCTGGCAACCGGTACGGTCAGCCCCGACGGCACATTTACGGTGACCTTGGCTCCTGCCATGAACAACGGCAGCACCTTGCAAGTCACCCTCACCGATGCCGCTGGCAACGTCTCGCAACCCGGTTCAGTCACTTCGCCGGACTTGCAGGCCCCTGCGCAACCTACTGACCTGGCACTGGCCGAGGGCGTCACCTTCACCGGACGCGGCGAACCCGGTGCCACCGTGCAGGTGCGCAATAGCGCCGGCACGGTGATCGGCACCGGCCTGGTCAACGCTGACGGTACCTTCAGCGTCACTTTGTTCCCCGCCCAGGCCAATGGCGAGGCGTTGGATGTGCGGGTGGTGGATGCCGCCGGCAACAGCTCGGCGCCACTGCAGTACGATGCCCCCGACATCACCCCGCCTGCTGCTGTCAGCAATGTCGTGGTCGGTGCCAATGGCCTGGTGCTCAGCGGTCGCGGCGAAGCGGGTGCAACCGTCGAAGTGCGTGATGCCGGCGGTACCGTCATCGGCACCGCCACGGTCGGCGCCAACGGCATCTTCACGGTCAATCTCGACCCTGCAGCCCAGCCAGGCGCCGTGCTGAGCCTGGTACAAACCGACCCGAGCGGCAACGCGTCCGAAGCCTTGCAGTATGAAGTGCCAATGACTACTGCCCCCGATAGCCCAAGCGGCCTGGTGGTTGCCGCCGATGGCACCAGCCTCACCGGCTCTGCCCCGGTGGGCAGCCGTGTGGAAGTGCGTGATGGCAATGGCATCCTGGTAGGCCGCGTGGTGGTGGGCGGCGATGGCACCTTCACCGTCATCCTCAACCCGGCCCAGGCCAACGGCGAACTGCTGGATGTAGTGGCCATCGACGGCACAGGGGCATCGTCGCTGCCGGTGCAGGTCAGCGCGCCAGACATCACCGCGCCAGCCGCGCCAAGCGAACTCGCGATCAATGCCAACGGCACCGTTGTCACCGGCCGGGCCGAAGTGGGCAGCACCGTGCGCGTGCTGGCTGCCGACGGCACTACGGTGCTGGGCACGGCGGTGGTGGGTGCGACCGGTAGTTTCAGCATCACCCTCACACCGGCACAAGTGGACGGTGAAGTGCTGCAAGTCACCGCCACCGACGCCGCCGGCAATGCCTCCGGCGCCGGTAGCGTCACGGCGCCCGACATCGACGGTGTCGATACCACGCCCCCCCTGCCACCGACCAACCTGGTCGTTGGCCTGGCCGGTGGCCAGCTGAGCGGCCGTGGCGAAGCGGGTGCCACCGTGCAGGTGCGCGATGCCCAAGGCAACGTGCTGGCCAGCGGCACGGTCAACCCGGATGGCACCTTCCAGATCGCCCTGACGCCACCCGTCAACGATGGCAGCACCCTGCAAGTGGTGCTGACCGATGCCGCCGGCAATGCCTCCACGCCAGGCACGGTGGCCTCCCCAGACCTGCAGGCGCCTGCTCAGCCCACCGGCCTCGAGCTGGCCAGCGGCGTTACCTTGACCGGTAGCGGTGAACCTGGCGCCACTGTGCAGGTACGCGACACCTCAGGCACCGTGATCGGCACCGGTGTGGTCAATCCAAACGGCAGTTTCAGCATTACCCTGTCCCCCGCCCAGGCCAATGGCGAAGTCCTCGACATCCGCCTGGTGGACGCCGCCGGTAATACCTCTACGCCGCTGCAATTCAATGCCCCGGACATCACCCCGCCTGCGCAAGTCAGCAATATCGTGGTCGGTGCCGATGGCCTGACCCTGAGCGGTCGCGGTGAGGCCGGTGCCACCGTTGAGGTGCGGGACACCAATGGCACACTGATCGGCACAGGTACGGTGACCGGCAACGGCACCTTCGTGCTCGACCTCGACCCGGCCGCGCTGCCGGGCGAACGCCTGAGCCTGGTGCAGACCGACCCTAGCGGCAACGCTTCCCAAGCCTTGACCTTCGACGTACCGCTGGTGACCACACCGGCCAGCCCGAGCGACCTGGTGTTCGCGGCGGACGGCACCAGCATCAGCGGTTCGGCGCCAGTCGGCAGCCGTGTGGAAGTGCACGATGCCAATGGGAATCTGGTCGGCAGCATCGTGGTGGGTGCCGGGGGCACCTTCACCGTTGTGCTCACCCCAGCCCAGGCCAACGGCCAGCTGCTGGATGTGGTCGCCATCGACACCAACGGAGCCTCGTCACTGCCGGCACAGGTGACTGCGCCGGATATCACCGCCCCAGCCGCACCAAGTGAGCTGGCCGTCAGCGCCAATGGCAGCGCAGTGACCGGGCGCGCCGAAGCCGGCAGCACCGTACGCGTGCTGGCCGCCGACGGCACTACCGTGCTGGGCAGTGTCGTGGTGGGCCCCAGCGGGGCCTTCAGCATTGGCCTCACCCCGCCGCAAGTGGCAGGCGAACAGTTGCAGGTAACCGCCACCGATGCCGCAGGCAATGCCTCCACGGCCGGTACCGTTACCGCGCCGGTCATCGATAACGGCGGCGATACCACGCCGCCGGCGCCAGCCACCAACCTGGTGATCAGCGCCGATGGCCGCATGGTTTCCGGCCGCGGCGAAGTGGGTGCCACCGTCAAAGTGCTCGACGACCAGGGCCAGGTGCTGGTGAGCGGCACCGTTCAACCCGATGGCAGCTTCAACGTGCAATTGCCAACCCCAGTGGTGGATGGCTCCTCCCTGCAGGTGACCTTGACCGATGCTGCCGGCAACGTCTCCACACCTAGCCCACTGACTGCGCCAGACCTTGTGGCCCCCCTGCAACCAACGGGCCTGGTGTTGACCAATGGCGATACCCTGGCCGGCACTGCCGAAGGCGGCGCCCGGGTAGAGGTGAAAGACGCCTTGGGCAACCTGATCGGCAGCGCCATCGCCCAGCCGGATGGCAGCTTCAGCCTGACCCTGAACCCGCCACAGGCCAATGGCGAAACACTGTCCATTACCGTGACCGATGCGACAGGTAACACCTCTGTACCGCTGAGCTATGTGGCCCCGGACATCACGGCGCCGACACTCGTCACTGACGTGTTAGCCGCCGATGGCAGCCTGGCCGTGTCTGGCCGTGGCGAACCCGGTGCCACGGTGGAAGTGCGTGATGCGCAGGGCACGGTGCTCGGCACCGGCACCGTCGCGCCAAATGGCACCTTCGTGGTCGACCTCGAAACGCCGTTGGTGGCGGGCGAAACCCTGGTGCTGGTACAGACCGATGCCGCCGGCAATACCTCGGTAGGGCTTAGCGTGACGGTTGCCGATGCACCGCTGCCTGAGAGCCCGAGCGGTGTCGTGGTGAGCGCAGATGGCGCCAGCGTCTCCGGTACCGCACCGACGGGCACGCAGGTGCAGGTGCGTGACGCGCAGGGCAATGTGCTGGGCAGCGCGCAGGCAGGCCCGGACGGCAGCTTCACCATCAGCCTGACCCCGGCTCAAGCCAACGGCGAAACCCTGGATGTGGTGGCTGTGGATGGTGCCGGAAACGCGTCACTGCCGACCCAGGTCACCGCCCCTGACATCACGCCACCCAATGAAGCCACCCAACTGCAACTGAGCGCCGATGGCAGCCTGCTCACTGGCCGCGGCGAGCCGGGCACCACCGTGCAGGTCATCAGCGCGCAGGGTGTCGTGCTGGGCAACGCCCAGGTCGGCGCTGACGGTGTGATCAGCGTGGCGCTCAACCCACCGCAAACCGACGGCCAGGAACTGGACGTGGTGCTGCGCGACGCGGCCGGCAATACCTCGACCGCCACCGTCATCGCACCCGATCTGGATGGCCCGCTGCAACCTTCCGGGATGGCCATCGATACTGCAGGCATTCACCTGACCGGCCTGGGCCAAAGTGGCTCCATCGTCACCGTGCGCGATACCAACGGCAACGTGCTGGGCACCGCCATAGTGGGTGCAGACGGACACTTCGATGTCACCCTCAATGCGCCACAGCGCAATGGTGAGAGCCTGAGCGTCGAGGCCACCGACAACCTGGGCAACAGCGCCGGGCCGGTAAGCTTCACCGCCCCCGATTCCACGCCGCCGCAGGCGGTCACCAACCCGACCATCGATGGCACAGGCACCACCGTCACCGGTAGCGGCGAACCTGGCGCCACCGTGACCGTACGCGGGCCGGATGGCAGCGTGCTGGGCAGTGCCGTGGCAGGGCCGAACGGTGCATTCGAAATCACCCTCACTCCGCCACAGACCAACGGCCAGGCGCTGACCGTGGAGCAGCGTGACCCAACCGGCAACCTGTCGGCGGCGGCCGACCTCCCGGCACCGGACACCGAGTTGCCGGCGACCCCGACCGGCCTGACCCTGTCTAGCAATGGCAGGACCATTACCGGCAGTGGCGAGCCGGGTGCGCAGGTGAGTGTGACCAATACAGCAGGTACCGTACTGGGCACCGCCACGGTTCAGCCAGACGGCAGCTTCCTGGTGAGCATCAACCCGCCCCAGCTCAATGGCCAGACGCTGTCTGTGAGCCAGGCGGACAGCGCCGGCAACGACTCGCCCGCCGGCACCGTGACCGCGCCTGACTTCGAGGCGCCGCTGCCGGCGCAAGGCCTAGGCCTGGATCCGACCGGTACCCTGCTCAGCGGCCAAGGCGAGGCAGGCACCACCGTAGAGGTTCGCAACGCGGCAGGCGACCTGCTGGGTACTATTCAGGTGGCGCCCGACGGCACGTTCGAAGTACTGCTCGCCCCCGCTCAGACCAACGGCGAAGTATTGTCGGTGGTCTTGATTGATGGCGGCGGCAATACCTCGCCATCGGCCAGCTTCACCGCCGATGACAGCAGCGCGCCAACAGCGCCGGGCGGCCTCACCATCACCCCAGGCGGCAACGCCATCCAGGGTACTGGTGAAGCTGGGTCCACGGTGGAAGTGCGGCTTACCGACGGCACCCTGGTAGGTACCATTGTCGTACCGACAGGTGGCAGCTTCACAGTGCCACTCTCGCCCGCCCAACTGGACGGTCAGTCACTCAATGTGACCCTGACCGATACGGCCGGCAATGTGTCCCTGCCCGGCCAGATCAATGCGCCGGACATCACGCCACCGGCAGCGCCCACGGGTGTGCTGGTCAGTCCGGACGGCAGCACCGTCACCGGCAATGCGCCTGGCGCCACCTCAGTGTCCGTGAACGACGGGAATGGCAATGTGGTTGTGGTGGCCGTCAATCCGGACGGCAGTTTCAGCGTACCGCTGAATACCCCGCTGACCAATGGCCAGACTGTCACCGTGGTGGTGACCGATGCAGCCGATAATGACGCTGCTCCGGTCTCCGTCAACGCCCCGGACACCACCAACCCGGATGCGGCCACCGGCCTGACCGTGAGCCCGGATGGCAGCACCGTGGGGGGTAGCGCGGAACCTGGCAGCACCGTGGAAATCCGCAATCAGGATGGTAGCGGCGTGCGCGGCACGATAACCGTCGGGCCAGACGGCACCTTCGTGGTGGACGTCAACCCACCGCTGACCAGCAGTGAAACCGTCGATGTGGTGGTGATCGACCCTGCCGGCAACGAATCCCTCGAAGTGCCACTTGCCGGCCCGACCGGCACCGAGGTGGCCACACCTTCGGCCCTGTCCATCAGTGCCGACGGCTTCCTGCTGACCGGCCAGGGGACGGTAGGCTCGCTGATTACCGTGACCTCCGGGGGCACCACCCTGGGCACCGCCACGGTCGGCAGCGACGGCACCTTCCGTGTGTTCTTCCAGAGCGCCCAGCTCAACGCCCAGATCTTGCAGGTCAGCGCCAAGGCTACCGTCGATGGCCTGCCTTCGGTGCCAGCCATTGTCGTGGCCAACGACACCACCGCGCCAAACGCACCGACCCAAGTCGTACTCAATGCCACCGGCAGCACGCTGACCGGCCAAGGCGAAGTGGGTGCTACCGTGCGCGTGACCGATGCGCAGGGCAACCTCCTGGGAACCGCGCCCGTCGGCAGCAACGGCCTGTTCAGCATCGATTTCTCGCCAGCTGTCGCCAACGGCCAGAACCTGATCGTGACCCAGGCCGACGCGGCGGGTAACGTCTCGCTCGCGGCCACCCTGCAAGCCCCTGACCTGCAGGCACCGTTGGCCGCCAGCAACCTCAGCCTCAACAGCGCGGCCACCGTGCTCAGCGGCGAGGGTGAAGCCGGCGCCACCGTGACCGTACGCGATGCCAGTGGCGCCATCCTGGCCACCGGCACCGTCAACCAGAGTGGGCAGTTCCAGATCACCCTGCCCAGCGCGCAAACCAGCGGCAGCGCGCTGCAAGTCACCCTCAGCGATGCCGCCGGTAACATTTCCGGCCCGGCCAGCCTGGCGACGCCAGACCGCACGCCGCCTGCCGCCATCACCAACCCGGTGCTGAGCCAGGACGGCCGGCAGCTATCCGGCAGCGGCGAAGTGGGGGCTACCGTGCAGGTGCGCAACGCCGCTGGCACTTTGCTGGGCACGGCCACGGTGGGCGCCGACGGTCGCTTCACCGTGACCTTCGACACCCCGCAAGCCACCGGCCAGGCCATCGGCGTGACCCAAGTGGATGCCGCCGGCAACACCTCGCCAGCCGTCAATGTGGCAACCCCGGACCTGACCCCACCGGCCCCACTCACCAACGTGGTGCTGAACAACAACGGCCTGACCCTGACCGGCCTCGGCGAAGCCGGTGCCACGTCACCGTGCGCGGCCCGGATGGCACCATCATCGGCACAGGCCTGGTGGCCGCCAACGGCAGCTTCACCCTCACCCTCAACAGCGCCCAGCTCAACGCCCAGCACCTGAGCGTTACGCAAACCGACGCGGGCAACAACACCTCTGCCGCCGTGGCCGTTACCGCGCCGGACTTCACCCCACCGGCTGCACCGACTGCACTGGCCCTCGCCGCCACCGGGCTGCAACTGTCCGGTAACGCCGAAGCCGGCAGCACCGTAACCGTGCGCGATGCCAGCGGCAATGTGCTGGGCACGGCGACCACCGGCAGCAACGGCACCTTCCAGGTCACCCTGAACAGCGCCCAGACCAACGGGCAGACCCTGCAGGTAACGGCTACCGACGCGGCTGGCAACGTTTCACCGGCCGCGCCTTACACCGCAGCCGATACCACGCCGCCGGCGGCCGTGACCAACCTGGCGGTGTCTGCCAGTGGCACCACCCTGACAGGCAATGGCGAAGCCGGTGCGACCGTCACCGTACGGGCACCCGACAACACCGTGCTGGGCACCGCCACGGTCGGCAGTGACGGCCACTTCAGCGTCACCCTGTCGCCAGCCGCGATCACCGGTGAAAACCTGAGCGTGGTCCAGGCCGACGCCGCACAGAACGTCTCCCCGGCACAAAACGTCACCGCGCCGGGCCTTCTGGCACCGGCGACACCGGACAACCTGGTACTGGCTGCCGACGGCCTGTCGGTGACCGGTACCGCTACGGTAGGCAGTACGGTCAAGGTGTATGGCCCCAACGGCGTATTGCTGGGCAGCAGCCCGGTAGCCAACGACGGTACCTTCACCGTCAACCTCGACAGCGCCCAGGCCAACGGCGAACGGTTGGAGGTAAGCGCCACCGGCAGCGACGGCGCAGTGTCGCTGCCGGCGACCCTGCAGGCACCGGACACCACCGCACCGCAACCACTGACCAACCTGGTGCTGTCCAACGACGGCCTGATACTCACTGGGCGCGGTGAGCCAGGTGCCACGGTCACCGTGATCGGCGAAGGGGGGATCGACCTGGGCGCCGCCTTGGTGGATGCCAGCGGCAACTTCAGCGTCAACCTCAGCGCCCCGCAGATCAACGGTGAACAGCTCAGCGCCAGCCAGTCCGATGTAGCCGGCAACGAGTCCAACAGCGTCAGCCTGACTGCCCCCGACCGCGTGGCGCCAGATGCGGCTGGCAACCTGGCCTTCGCCGGCGGTGGCAGCCTGCTCAACGGTACCGGTGAAGCGGGGGCCGCTGTTCGCGTGCTGGCCGCCGACGGCACGGTGCTGGGCAACGCAACGGTCCGCGCCGACGGCACCTTCCAGGTCAACCTCGCCTCGCCTCAGGCCAACGGCCAGCAGGTGCAGGTGGTGCTGACCGATGCCGCCGGCAACCAGTCCGCCGCCAGCGCCATCACTGCACCGGACACCACGGCACCCGCAGCACCCACCGCGCTGGCAATATCCAGCGATGGCGTGACCATCACCGGCCGCGGCGAAGTGGGCGCGCTGGTCACCGTCACCAACCCGGCAGGCCAGCCCATCGGCAGCGCCACCGTCGATGCCAGCGGGCACTTCACCATCACGCTGAGCCCGGCCTTGGGTAACGCCGAGCTGCTCAGCTTCACCCAGGCCGATGCCACCGGCAACGTGTCGGCCGTGGCCACCCTGCAAACCCCGGACTTCACACCGCCAGCTCCCCTTACCGCCGTGGTGATCAACGCCGACGGCAGTGTGGTCAGCGGCCTGGGCGAAGCAGGCGCGACGGTCACCGTCAGCAATGCCGCCGGCACCGTGCTGGGTACCGGCACAGTGCTGGCAGACGGCACCTTCCGCGTCGAGCTGTCGCCCGCGCAAATCAACCACCAGGTGCTGTCGGTGCAGCAGGCCGACCCACCCGGCAACATCAGCTTGCCGGTCACCGTTCAAGCACCGGACCATACGCCACCCGCCGCCGCAACCGCGCTGCAGCTCAGTGTGGCAGGCGATGAACTGGGCGGTGTCGGCGAAGCGGGCGCTACCGTGCGCGTGTATGTCGGCACCACACAGATTGGCACTGCCGTGGTGGCTGCCAATGGCACCTTCGTGGTCGAACTCAATACCCCGCAACTGAATGGCCAACTGCTGCAGGTCACCCTGACCGACAGCAGCGGCAACGTATCGACGGTCAGCACGGTCACGGCACTGGACATCACCCCGCCGGCCACCGTGATCGCCAGCCTCAACGACAGCGGCACCCAACTGATCGGTACCGCCGAAGCCGGCACCCGCGTCACCGTGGTCAACAACAACGGCGACCTGCTGGGCCAGGTGACAGTCGACCCGGACGGCACCTTTGTGCTCGACCTGAACAACCCGCAAATCAATGGCCAGGTACTGACGGTGATCGCCCAGGACGCCACCGGCAACCCGTCGGCGCCCTTGCAGGTAACCGCACCAGACCTGACAGCGCCGGTGCAGCCAGGCAACCTGCTGCTCAACCCGGCAGGCACGTCGATGACCGGTACGGCGGAAGCCGGCTCCACCATCACTGTTCGCGGCCCTGACAACAGCATCGTGGGTACGGTGGTGGTGGGTGGCAACGGCGAGTTCACCGTTGTCATCAATCCGGCACAGAACAACGGCCAACTGCTGACCGTGGTGTCTACGGACGCGGCCGGCAATGCCTCGGTACCCGCCAGCTACCAAACCAACGACACCTCGCCACCCGCCGTGGTGACCAACCTGGCGATCGACAATACCTATAGCTCGTTGACCGGCAGGGGCGAAGCCAATGCCACGGTCACCGTCAGAGTCGGTGGCCCTACTGGCACCGTGATCGGGACCGGCGTGGTGGACGCCGCTGGCAACTTCCAGATAAACCTTTCGCCGACGCCGGGCTCAGCCGCCTTCCTCTCCGTGAGCCAGTCAGACGGTACCAATACCTCTGACGCCGTGACATACGTCACCCCTCTGGTGCCGCCACCCGAACCACCGACCAATGCGATTCTGGGCAGCGACGGCCTTACCTTGACCGGTACGGCCGCAGCCGGCGCAAGCATTCGCGTCTACGATGCCGCAGGCAACTTGATAGGTTCAGGCCTCGCCAACATCGGAACCGGTAGCTTCAGCATCACGCTGAACGCGGCTCAACTCAACGGCCAGCACATCTCGGTGACGGCAGTTTCGCTGCTGGGCGGCGAATCGCAGCCGTTCTTCCTGCAAGCGGCCGACATCACCCCACCGGCCAACCCGGTGGTTACCAGCCTGTCGGCCAATGGCCTGGTGCTCACCGGTACCGGTGAGGCCGGAGCCACGGTGACCGTGCGCGATGCCAGCAACAACGTGCTTGGAACGGCGTTGGTGAATGGCGGTGGCGTGTTCACCGTCAACCTCAACGCGGCGCAGCTCAATGGCCAGGTACTGGGCGTGAGCCAGACCGACGCTGCAGGGAACACGTCTGGCAGCACCAGCTACACGGCCGTTGATGTCCAGCCGCCAGCCGTGCCGACCAACGTGACCATCAACAGCCTAGGCACGGTGCTGACCGGTAACGGCGAAGCAGGTGCTACCGTCACCGTGCAAGGCCCGAGTGGCCAGGTGGGTACCGGCGTGGTGCAAGCCAACGGCACCTTCAGCATCACCCTGACCTCGCCACAGAATGACGGGCAATTGCTGGTGGTGCGCCAGACCGATGCAGCCGGCAACCTGTCCGCCAGCACCAGTTTGACTGCACCGGACACCACGCCACCCGCAGCACCGGTGGCGGCCATCAATGCCAACGGCACCTCGGTCAGCGGCTCTGGCCAGGTCGGCAGCACCGTCACCGTGCGCAACAGTGCCGGCACTGTCCTGGGCACCGCAACGGTGGGCGCCAATGGTCTGTTCGTGGTCAGCCTCACGGCCGCACAAATCGACAACCAGGCGCTCAGCGTCACCCTGACCGACAGTGCCGGCAACGTGTCTACCGCTACCGCGCTGACCGCACCAGACCTGACCCCGCCCGCAGTGGCCGGCAACCTGCAGATCAGTGCCGACGGCAGTACCCTCACCGGTACCGGCGAAGCAGGCGCCACCGTCACTGTGCGCAGCGCCAGCGGTACCGTGCTGCAAACCGCGACCGTACAACCGAACGGCAGCTTCACCGTGACCCTGAGCCCGCCTCAGGACAACGGCCAGGTCCTTTCGGTCGGCCTCACCGACACGCGTGGCAACGTATCGGGCAACGTCACCATCACCGCGCCCGATGTGGATGCCAACGCCCCGGTCATTGCCAGCGACAACCTGGCAACGGCAACGGTCAACCTGGTACCGGTCACCGCGACCAAGACCTACACCGACAGCTTCACCACGCTGCTGTCGGGCCTCACCAAGACCTACACCTGGACCGTAGCCGCTGGCACCACGGTGGACCCGACCCTGACACTGACCACCAACAGCGTACTGGCGCTGCTCAACAACTCCACATTCACCCTGCAAGTGAAAGACGCGACGGGCGCTTGGGTGACGCTGGCTACCGGCAACACCCAGGGCCTGCTCGACCTGATCGTGCTGCCGCTGGGGCTGCAGGTCGATATCGGTACACTGCAAGCCGGTGACTACCGCCTGACCGTGGGCAGTGGCGGCATTGGCCTGATCACCAACGTGACCACTTCGCTGGACATCACGGCCACCAGCCTGACCCAGTTCACCGGGACTGGCACCGCCACCACCGGCAACGTCATCACCGATGTGGGCACCGATGGCACTGTGGACGCACGTGGCCCGGACAGCGCCGCCGTGCTCCAGGTGTTCAAGGACGGCAGTTATGTCGCGGCCGGCAGCGCCACCACGGTACAAGGCCTGTACGGCACACTGGTGATCCGTGCGGACGGCAGCTACACCTACACGCCAAACGGCAGCCCGAGCAGTGTCGGCAAGGTCGATGTGTTCAGCTATCAGCTGGTGCACGCGAACGGCCTGTCCGACTCTGCCAACCTGTATGTACGTATCGACAGCCCGCAGGCCACGGAGGTGTGGAGCAACATCAACTACGGTGCGCCGGCCACGGTGGTGGATGCCGTCAACGACGTCGGCTTCAGCTACCTGACCCTGGTCAACCGTGTGGACACCAGCAGCAGCTCGCTGGGCACGCTGAGCCTGCCGGTGATCGGCACGCGCCAGGCTACCTACACCACCTCGGTTGCTGCCGATACCACGGCCAACCTGCAGGTGGTGGTCAACTCCACCAACCTGTTGAGCCTGCTCAACGGCACCACCATCGAGTTGCTCAAGCTCAATCCGGCCACCGGCCAGTATGTGCTGGTGCAGTCGGTGCCTGGCAGCTCATTGGTCAGCCTGCTGGGTGGCGGTGCGGCTTATACCTTCCAGAACCAAGGGACGGGCACCTACCACATACGCGTTACAGCGGGCGGCATCGGCTTGCTCAGTTCCCTCACCACCAGCGTGAACGCCACCACCACGCACCTCACCGAGTTCGTGGTCAGCAGCGCGACCACGGCAACCGGCAACCTGCTCGCGGATGACACCGTGGGTTCAGCCTTGACCGTGCTGAGTGTGCTGACGGCAGCCAACACCTTCACCATCCCGGGCTATAACGGAGTGAGCGTGGCGGGCACCTACGGCACGCTGCTCGTGCATGCCGACGGCAGCTACACCTACACCCTCAACTCTGGGCTCACGTCGACAGCCGTCGGCCAGCACGACACCTTCACCTACGAGCTGACCCACCCCAACGGCACCACCGACACCGCTACGCTCACCATCAATCTGGACAACGCCGCCGGCCTCACCAGCACGATGTCGTTGCTCTCCGATACCGGTGACGAAGGGGTAGCACTCGCCAGTGTGGCCGCTTCGGCTTCCACAGAGGTGATCGCCGGCACCGACGGCAATGACCACCTCGATGGCAGCCAGGGTGGCCATATCACCCTGCAGGGTGGCGCAGGGGACGACACCCTGGTGGTGGTTGACCAGAACTTCGCCAGCGTCGAGGGTGGCACAGGGACCGACACCCTGCTGTGGGACGGCGGCGATGCCAGCATCGACCTGGGCAACCTGGCCGACCGGGTGCATGACATCGAAGTCATCGACCTCAACGACACCAGCGCGGTCGCGCTGACCCTGAACCTGGCGGACGTGGTGGCCATCACCGAAACCGGCAACGACACACTGATCATCAAGGGGGACGACAAAGACACGGTTCACATGACAGACAACTGGACGCTGGTCGGGAACCAAACCGCCGACGGTATCGACTATAACCAATACACGGCCCAGGAGGATCCGAGCCATCACCTGTGGGTGCAGAACGGTATCCATGTGGTCTGAGGCCGCTGCAAACCCGCCGGGCACGCGCCCGGCGGCATGGACGACCAGCAAGTAAGGGAACTATGTGAAGCGAAGCAGTCCGCTGTCACCGCTGTTGCTGGGCGCCTTCGGGTTCCTGGTGCTGAACTTCCACCCGGCCGCCCAGGCAGCCGACGACATCGACCCACAACTGCGCCAGATCGGGCCATCGCTGCTACGCGATGCGCCCGAAGCGGTGCCCGCCCGCCCCGCTATCGGCATGGCCCCAGTGGCCAGTGGCGAGCGCCTGGGGCTGACCGACGCGGTGCTGCAAGCCGCGCAATGGCACCCCAGCATCGCCGAAGCCATCGGCAACCTGTACAAGCAGGGTGAAGGCATCAACGTCGCCCGTGCGGGGTATTACCCGCAGATTTCCGGCGGTATCCGCACCGGTTATGACACCGGTTACGGCGGTGACCGGAACAGCCAGGCACTGAACCTGTCGCTCAAGCAGATGCTCTACGACTTCGGCAAGGTCGACAATGCCGTCAGCGCGGCCCAGGCCGCCGCCGCCCGTGCCCAGGCCAACATCCTGCTGGTGGTCGACGAACTGGCCCGCGACACGGCCTACGCCTGGATCGAAACCCGACGCTACGAACAACTGATGACTATCGCCCGCGACCAGATTCGCGGGGTCGGCGACATTGCCAGGATGGCCCGCCAGCGCAGCGACATGGGCGCCAGCACCCGCTCCGACGTGGTGCAAGCCGAGTCCCGCGTGGAAAGCGCCCGCGCCACGCTGGAGGAATACCAGTCGCAATACGAACGTTGGCGTTCCACCCTGGCGGCCCTGATGGGGCGCGTTACCCCGCCAGCGCTGACCGAGCAAGCACCGCCCGAGCTGAACCAGGCCTGCAAACGGCCCTCGCAGGGCGATGACCGCCTGCCCGCCGTGCTGATGGCCCTGGCCCAGCGCGCCCAAGGTCAGGCCGAACTGGCCCAGGCCAAGGCCGAAGCCTACCCGACCCTGTCGTTGCAACCCCAGGTCAACCACTACCTGGACGACGACTACAACCGCGACAACGCACGCCTGGACCGCACCCAGGCCGGCATCTACCTGAACGTCGAAGTGCCCATCTACCAGGGCGGCGCCATCAGCGCCCGCACCCGCGCTGCCGGCCATGCGCTGACCGCCGCCGACTCTGCCGAGGATGCGGCACGCCTGCAGGCCCGTCGCGGCCTGGCCGAGGCCATGGCGCAAACCTCCGGGCTCGGGCGACGGCTGACGTCGCTGGAGGCACGCCAGGTCAGCATCCAGGAGGCGCGCATGCTCTACGGCCGACAGTACCTGGACCTGGGCACGCGGCCCCTGCTCGACCTGCTCAACGCCGAGCAGGAGATCTACCAGTCACGCTTCGAACTCGCCGGCACCCGCTCCGACCTGCTCCGCCTGGATGTCGACTGCCTGTACAACACCGGCGCCCTGCGCACGGCCTTTGGCCTTGAGGGGCGCAACCTGCAAGGGGTGGAGATCCAGCCATGACCGATTCCATCAATGTGACCCTGCCCAACCAAGCGCCCGCTGCTGCGCCCGAAGCGGCTCACCGGCCAGACCTTGGGCCATGGCTGGAGGTGATGCTGCAAGTAGCGCATCACTACCGCCTGGACGTGTCGCCACAACGCATTCGCCTGGCCGCCGTCGAGGACGCCCGCCCGCTGGACGAAATCCTCCGCCACATGGCGCGCCAGGCTGGCCTGGCCCTGCGCTTCGTGCGCTTCGATGCCAAGGGCTTGCGGCAATGGCGAACCCCGTTGGTGCTGGAGCTGGACGATGGCCAGCTGGCGGTGGTCGAGTCGGTCACTGAAGAGGACGACCTGGCGGTGGTATTTGCCGGCGACCAGGGCCTGACCTCACGCCTGCCGCGTGACAGCCTCAAAGGCCGCATTAACCGTGTCGCCCTGCTGCGCCCGGCGCGGCCGCTGCGCGACGTGCGCACCGACGACTACACCGCGCCCTACGACCGCCACTGGTTCGCCCGCATC
Source organism: Pseudomonas sp. yb_9 (assembly GCF_043103635.1). Classification (NCBI taxonomy): domain Bacteria; kingdom Pseudomonadati; phylum Pseudomonadota; class Gammaproteobacteria; order Pseudomonadales; family Pseudomonadaceae; genus Pseudomonas; species Pseudomonas sp. yb_9. The sequence goes on from NZ_JBICKA010000061.1 coordinate 16,071, forward strand.
GTGCTGCGCGACCTGCGCCCGTATGGGCAAGTGATGGTCGCCTCGCTGGTGGCTAACGTGCTGGCCCTTGCGGGGGTGCTGTTCTCGATGCAGGTGTATGACCGGGTAATCCCGGCCGAATCGCTGCCCACCCTGTACGTGCTGTTTGGCGGTGTGGTGCTGGCGTTGGTGTTCGACTTCAGCATGCGCCTGCTGCGCCTGAAGGTGACCGACCTGCTCGGCAAGCGCGCCGACCTGCGGGTGAGCGACCTGGTCTACGGGCATGCCTTGCGCCTGCGCAACTCGGTGCGGCCGAAGTCCACAGGGTCGTTCATCTCGCAACTGCGCGAGCTGGAATCGATACGCGACCTCATCACCTCCAGCACGGCCACGGTATTGGCCGACCTGCCGTTCTTCCTGCTGTTCCTGCTGGTGTTCTGGTTGATCGGCGGTGTGCTGGTGTTCATCCCGCTGGTCGCACTGCTGGCCATGGTAGTGCCCGGGGTGCTGGCACAGCGGCGCCTGGCGCGGCTGGCCAACGCCTCCATGCGCGAGTCGGCGCTGCGCAACGCCATGCTGGTGGAAAGCATCCAGGGCCTGGACGAAATCAAGGCACTGCAAGCCGAAGCGCGCTTCGAGCGGCAATGGAACCAGTACAACGCGGCCTGCGCCCACACCAACCTGCGCCTGCGCACCCTCACCAATGGCCTGGTGACCTGGACGCAGAACGTACAGGGCGCCGTGTTTGCCGTGGTCATCGTGATCGGCGCGCCCATGGTGATCGCCGGCGACCTCACCACCGGTAGCCTGGTGGCGGCGTCGATGCTGTCGTCACGGATGATGGCACCGCTGGCGCAACTGACCCATGTACTGACCCGCTGGCAGCAGGCCAAGGTGGCCCTGCAAGGGCTGGACAAGCTGATGCAGTCCCCGGTCGACCACCCCGAAGGCGAGGCCCGCGTACACCTGCCAGCCATTCGTGGCGAGTACCGCCTGCGCCAGGCCAACTTCCGCTACAGCGAAGAATCGCCACCGGTACTGAATATCGGCCAACTGGACATCCAACCGGGCGAGCGCATTGCCGTGCTCGGGCGCAATGGCGCCGGCAAGTCGACCCTGCTGCAAGCCCTGGGCGGGGCCATGGACCTGGTGCAAGGCGAAGTCAGCCTGGACGGCATCGCGATGGCCCACCTCGACCCTGCCGACCTGCGCCGTGACGTCGGCCTGCTGCCGCAATACGCTCGGCTGTTCCACGGCACCCTGCGGGAAAACCTCACCCTGGGCGCCGGCCAGGCCAGCGACCAGGAACTGGTGGCCGCGCTGGCGGCCACCGGCGCACTGGACTTCGTGCGCCGCCTGCCCAAGGGCATGGACCACCTGATTCTGGAAGGTGGCCTGGGTTTGTCGGGCGGCCAGCGCCAGGCCCTGGTGCTGTCGCGCCTGCTGGTGCGCCAGCCACAGGTTTTGCTGCTGGACGAACCCACCGCCTCGCTGGACGACATGACCGAGCGCAAGCTGCTGGATAACCTCGAACGCTTCTGCCAGGGCCGCACCCTGGTGATCGCCACGCACCGCCTGAGCGTACTGCAACGGGTCGACCGCATCCTGGTGCTCGACGGCGGGCGCATTGTCATCGATGACACGCGCGATGCCGCGCTGGCCAAACTGCAAGGAGCCCAGGCATGAGCAACCATGAACTTCCGGCCTCCTATCTGGATGGGCAGGACGACCAGGCGGTGTTCCGCGCCGGACGTATCATCACGATTTGCGCAGTGATGCTGGCCGCGTTCCTGGCCTGGGCCGCCTGGTTCGAGGTGACCGAGGTGTCCACCGGCACCGGCAAGGTCATCCCCAGCTCGCGGGAGCAGGTGATCCAGTCCTTCGAGGGCGGTATCGTGGCGCAGATGAGCGTGGCCGAAGGCGACTTGGTCGAGCGCGGCCAGGTGCTGGCACAGCTCGACCCGACCAAAACCGCCTCCAGCGTTGGCGAAAGTGAAGCCAAGTACCGCGCCGCCAAGGCCAGCCAGGCCCGCCTGCAGGCGGAGGTAACCGGCAAGCCGCTGACCTTCCCCGACAGCCTGCGCGACTCGCCCGAACTGATCGACGCCGAAACCGCGCTTTACCAGACCCGCCGCCGCGGTCTGGAGCAAACCCTGGCGGGCATCCAGGACTCACTGCAACTCGTGCGCAGCGAACTGAAGATCACCGAAAACCTGGCCAAGATGGGCGCTTCCAGCCGGGTTGAAGTGATCCGCCTTAACCGCCAGCGTTCAGAGCTTGAACTGAAAGCCAACGAAGCCCGCTCCGACTACCTGGTGCGGGCCCGGGAAGAACTGGCCAAAGCCAGCGCCGAGGCCGACAGCCTGTCGGAAGTGGTGCGCGGGCGCAGCGACTCGCTTACCCGCCTGACCTTGCGTTCGCCGGTGCGCGGCATCGTCAAGGACATCGAGGTCAACACCCTGGGTGGCGTGGTGCAGCCCGGGGGCCAGGTGATGAAGATCGTGCCGATGGACGAACGCCTGCTGATCGAAACCCGCATCGCCCCGCGTGACATTGCCTTCATCCACCCGGACCAGGCGGCCAAGGTCAAGATCAGTGCCTATGACTATTCGGTGTACGGCGGGCTGGATGGCAAGGTGGTGGGCATTTCGCCGGACACCTTGCAGGATGAAGTGAAGCCCGAGATCTACTACTACCGGGTGTTCATCCGTACCGAGCAGGACAGCTTGCAGAACAAGGCCGGCAAGCACTTTGCAATTGTACCGGGGATGGTGGCCACGGTGGATATCCGCACCGGGGAGAAGACCATTCTGGATTACCTGATCAAGCCACTGAACCGAGCCAGGGAGGCCCTGCGCGAACGCTAGAGTACGACGTGATTTTTGTGTTGCTGGTGCGACCGAGCGCCGCCCGCGCGGCGCATCGCGAGCTCCTACGTTTGTTTCCGGCCAATTTTTTCTGTGGGATTTGTGCGCGAACGCCTTGGCGCATGGCTCGATATCGTGTCGCACAAACAAGGCGGGCGCGCGGGCCTGGCACAGCCATAACTGGCCCGAAAAAAACGTAGGAGCGAGCGCAGCTCGCGATGCGCCGCGCGGGCGGCGCTCGGTCGAGTCGACAACAAAAAAAAAAGGCGAACCCATCAACTTCCATCACCACCCTAAAGCCATCCACCAAAGGGCCGATAACCGGTTATCCCCCGTTCCCCACCGAAGGTCACCATGGCCACGCAAAATGCCCGCGCGGACTCGCTGTCCCTGCTGCTGTTCACCCTGCGCAGCGGCAAGCTGATGGCAATCAACCTGCTCAAGGTCAGCGAGATCATCCCCTGCCCGCCGCTGACCAAGCTGCCCGAGGCGCATCCCCACGTAAAAGGCGTGGCGACCCTGCGCGGCCATTCGCTGTCGGTCATCGACCTGTCCCGCGCGATTGGCGAGCGACCTCTTGCCGACCCGGACGCCGGCTGCCTGATCGTCACCGAGATCAGCCGGTCGCGCCAAGGCCTGCATGTGCAGGCGGTCAGCCGCATCGTGCATTGCCTGAGCACCGACATCAAACCGCCGCCCTTTGGTTCAGGCAACCGCTCGTTCATCACCGGCGTAACCCGGGTGGACAACACCCTGGTGCAGGTGCTGGACATCGAAAAAGTCATCCATGCCATCGCCCCACCCGTGGCCGAACCGCCCCATGGCACCTTGAGCGAAGAAGACGCCAGCCTGCTGGCCGCCGCCAATATCCTGGTGGTGGACGACAGCCAGGTAGCCCTGCAGCAGTCAGTGCACACCCTGCGTAACCTGGGCATCGAATGCCACACTGCGCGCAGCGCCAAAGACGCCATTAACGTGTTGCTGGAACTGCAGGGTACGCCGCAGGAGATCAACATCATCGTTTCCGACATCGAAATGAGCGAAATGGACGGCTACGCCTTCACCCGCACCCTGCGCGAAACCCCCGATTTCCAGCACCTTTACGTGCTGCTGCACACCTCGCTGGACAGCGCCATGAGCAGCGAAAAGGCAACCCAGGCCGGGGCCAACGCCATCCTTACCAAGTTCTCCTCACCGGAGCTGACCGATTGTCTGGTGGTGGCCGCGCGTACCGTGGTGTTCACCGAGCGCTGATATATTCAGCGACAACTTCCCCGGCTTGCCGCCGGGGGTGAGTCGGGCATAATTCGCGCCCCTCGTAAAAAAACTGCCGGAACCGCGTATGAAGTTCTTCAGCTCCATCCTGATCAGCTGCGTCCTTTTCAGCGGTAGCGCACAGGCCTCCAGCAGCCAGGCCTGGAACGAGCAGCGCCAACAGATGCTCAAGGCCTGCCTGGCTGCCAGCCAGTTCAAGGACGCCCACGCCCGTGGCAAGCCCGCCGAGTTCGATGACCAGGTGGGCATGAACGCCCTGCTGATCGAAGGCGTGTACCCACAGAAGCACATGCAGCAGCGCACCGGCACCGAGTTGTGCCTGTACGATCGCCAGCACCAGCGTGCCTTTGTCAGCGAGTGGAGCCCGGAGGCCAAGTGAGCGACAGCTTGCGATTCGGCTGTACCGGTTGCGGCAAGTGCTGCACGGGCCACCATGTACCGTTGACGCTTGATGAAGCGCGACGCTGGGCGGACGATGCCGGTCAGGTAGTGGTGCTGATCGAGGCGTTCATCACCGACGGCCCCGGCATGCCGGCTGATCAGCGCGAACATGTACTGCGCCGCTCCCATCCCGTGCACTGCGGCGACGGCGAAGCACGCGTGTCGGTGACCTTTGCCGCCTTCAACCCCGGGCGCTGCCGCAACCTCGACGACAACGACCTTTGCACCATCTACGACCAGCGCCCGCTGGTCTGTCGCATCTACCCGGTGGAAATCAACCCACACATTCCGCTGCGCCCGGACAACAAGGACTGCCCGCCAGAAGCCTGGCAGCAGGGGCCGGAACTGATCCACGGTACGCAACTGGTCGATGCGGAGCTGGAAGCGCTGGTACAAGCCTCGCGGCAGGCCGACCGGGATGACATTGCGGCTAAGGTGGCGGTGTGCCAGGCGCTGGGCATGACCACCAGTGCGCTCAAGGGTAATGGTTTTACGGCTTACCTGCCGGACATGGGGGCGTTTGCCACTGCGCTGGCGCAGGTGCATGGGGATGACGGGGGACAGTGGACCTTGCATGTGCAGGATGAGGCGCTGGTCGCGAGCTTGCAGGGGCTTGGTTTGCGCACTACCAGCGAAACTCCGGTGTATTACGCGTTCATTGGCTTCTAGCCTGACTCACTGCGAAAAGGCATACACGGTAATTGTGGGAGCGGGCGTGCCCGCTCCCACAGGAATCGCGCAAACTTTCACACAAGCCAGTGGCGCACTGACCTTAAGACCCGAAACTGACAGCGCTGTCAGCCAGCGGTCACGCTGCCGACCCGGTTCGGGGGCTATAAAATTGAGTACAGACTACCGTTCCCTCCCCTCAGGCCAAGGTGCCCGCACCGATGCGACGTCCGTCCCGCTCTGTCATCCTCGCTGCCCTGGCGCTTCTTGTCCTGGTGGTCGCGGGCAGCTGGTACAGCCAGCGCCAGCCTGCACCCGCTGCCCGTGCGCAGGCGGCCATCCCCGTGCGCGTGGTCAGCGTCGCCCAGCAAGACGTGCCGCGCTACGCCAGCGCCATCGGAACAGTTCAGTCACTGCACAGTGTTGAAGTACGGCCACAAGTCGAAGGTGTACTCACCCAGGTGCTGGTCAAGGAAGGCCAGTGGGTCAAGGAAGGCGACCTGCTCGCCACCCTCGACGACCGCAGCATCCGCGCCAGCCTCGACCAGGCCCGCGCCCAGCTCGGCCAGAGCCAGGCACAGATCCAGGTGGCTGGCGTCGACCTCAAGCGCTACCGCCTGCTCAGCAGCGATGACGGCGTCTCGAAGCAAACCCTCGACCAGCAACAGGCGCTGGTCAACCAGTTGCAGGCCACGGTCAAAGGCAACCAGGCGGCCATCGCCAACGCCGAGGTCCAGCTTTCCTACACGCAGATCCGTTCACCTGTCACCGGGCGCGTCGGCATCCGTAATGTCGACCCGGGCAACCTGGTACGCACCAGCGACACCCAAGGCTTGTTCAGCGTCACCCAGATCGACCCCATCGCCGTCGAATTCGCCCTGCCGCAGCAGATGCTGCCAACCTTGCAAAGCCTGCTCAAGGCACCCACCCCGGCGCTGGTGCAGGCCTACATGGACGCCGACGGCGACCGCAGCCTGCTCGGCGAAGGCCACCTGGCACTGATCGACAACCAGATTTCCGGCACCACCGGTACCGTGCGGGTAAAAGCCGAGTTCGACAACAAGGACGGCCACCTGTGGCCGGGCCAGCTGGTCACCCTTCGCCTGCGCACCGCCGTGGAAGAAAACGCCCTGGTGGTGCCGCCACCGGTGGTGCAGCGCGGCGTCGACGGGCACTTCGTCTACCGCTTGGACGGCGACAAGGTCACCAGCGTGCCGGTGAAGGTGCTGTACCAGGACAGCGGGCTGAACATCATTGCCGGGGTCAAGCCAGGCGAGCGCCTGGTGCTTGATGGCCAGTCAAGGCTCAAGCCGGGCGCGCGGGTCGAGGTCACGCCTGATGCTCCTGCGCCGTCGGAAATGGCCGACCGCCGGAGCCAGCCATGAACACGCGCAACGGTTTTTCCGCCTGGTGCATCGACCACCCCATCGCCACCCTGCTGCTGACCTTCGCCCTGGTGCTGCTGGGGGCCATCGCCTTCCCGCGCTTGCCGGTGGCGCCGTTGCCGGAGGCAGACTTCCCGACCATCCAGGTGACTGCCCAGCTGCCCGGCGCCAGCCCGGAAACCATGGCCTCATCGGTGGCCACGCCGCTGGAGGTGCAGTTCAGCGCCATCCCCGGCATGACCCAGATGACCAGCAGCAGCGCGCTGGGGTCGACCACCCTGATCCTGCAGTTCACCCTCGACAAGAACATCGACACCGCTGCCCAGGAAGTGCAGGCCGCAATCAACACCGCCACCGCCCGCCTGCCGCAAGACCTGCCCAACCCGCCGACCTGGCGCAAGGTCAACCCGGCCGACAGCCCAGTGCTGGTGCTGACGGTCAGCTCTGACCAGATGCCCGGCAACGACCTCAGCGACTACACCGAAACCCTGCTGGCCCGCCAGCTGAGCCAGATCGACGGGGTGGGCCTGATCAACATCACCGGCCAGCTGCGCCCGGCAATCCGCGTGCAGGCGCAGCCCGAGAAGCTGGCCGCCATCGGCCTGACCCTGGCCGACCTGCGTCAGGCCATCCAACAGACCAGCCTGAACCTGGCCAAGGGCGCGCTGTACGGCGAGCACAGCGTGTCGACCATCGCCGCCAACGACCAGCTGTTCCACCCCGAGGACTACGCGCAACTGATCGTCTCATACCGCGACGGCGCCCCTGTGCACCTGAAGGACGTGGCCAAGGTGATCAACGGCGCCGAGAACGCCTACGTCAAAGCCTGGTCCGGCGACCAGCCAGGGCTGAACCTGGTGATCTTCCGCCAGCCCGGCGCCAACATCGTCGATACCGTGGACCGCGTGCTGGCCGCCCTGCCCAAGCTGCAAGAGATGCTGCCGGCCTCGGTCGAAGTGTCGGTGCTGCAAGACCGTACCCAGACCATCCGCGCCTCGCTGCATGAAGTCGAACTGACCCTGATGATCGCCGTGGCCCTGGTCATCGGGGTGATGGCGCTGTTCCTGCGCCAGTGGTCGGCGACCATGGTGGTATCCAGCGTGCTCGGCGTTTCGCTGATCGCCAGTTGCGCACTGATGTACGTGCTCGGTTTCAGCCTGAACAACCTCACCCTGGTGGCCATCGTCATCTCGGTGGGTTTCGTGGTCGATGACGCCATCGTCGTGGTGGAGAACATCCACCGCCACCTGGAAGCCGGCGATGATAGCCGAACGGCGGCGCTCAAGGGCGCCGGGGAAATCGGCTTTACCGTGGTGTCGATCAGTTTCTCGCTGATTGCCGCATTCATTCCGCTGCTGTTCATGGGCGGTGTGGTCGGGCGGCTGTTCAAAGAGTTTGCCCTGACCGCCACGGCCACCATCCTGATTTCGGTGGTGGTTTCGCTCACCCTGGCGCCAACCCTGTGCGCGCTGTTCATGCGCCGCCCACCCGCTGAACACAAGGGCGGCTTTGGCGAACGCTTGGTCAAGTGGTACGAAAAGGGTCTGAACCGCGCCCTCGCCCACCAGCGCCTGACCCTGGGTGTGTTTGGCGTGACCCTGGCGTTGGCGGTGGCTGGCTACGTGGCCATCCCCAAGGGCTTCTTCCCGTTGCAGGACACCGGTTTCATTCTGGGCACCAGCGAAGCGGCGGCGGATGTCTCGTACCCGTCGATGATCGAGAAGCATCAGGCGCTGGCCAGAATCATCGGAGCAGACCCGGCCGTGCGCGCGTTCTCCCATTCGGTGGGCGTTACCGGCAGCAACCAGACCATCGCCAACGGCCGTTTCTGGATCGCCCTCAAGCCGCGCGGCGAGCGCGATGTGTCGGCCAGCGAACTGATAGACCGGCTGCGGCCTAAGCTGGCCCAGGTACCGGGCATTGTCCTGTACATGCGCGCCGGCCAGGACATCAACCTCAGCTCCGGCCCGTCCCGCACCCAGTATCAGTACGTGCTCAAGAGCAACGACGGCGAGGCCCTGAACCTGTGGACCCAGCGCATGACTGACCGGCTGCGGGAAAGCCCGGCGTTCCGCGACCTGTCCAACGACCTGCAACTGGGCGCCAGCGTTACCCGCATCGACATCGACCGCCAGGCCGCCGCGCGCTTCGGCCTGACCACCACCGATGTCGACCAGGCCCTGTACGATGCCTTCGGCCAGCGGCAGATCAGCGAATTCCAGACCGACACCAACCAGTACAAGGTGATCCTTGAACTGGATGCGCAACAACGTGGCAAGGCCGAGAGCCTCAACTACTTCTACCTGCGCTCGCCGCTGAGCAACGAGATGGTGCCACTGTCGGCCGTCGCCCACGTGGCGCCGCCCAGCACCGGGCCGCTGTCGATCAGCCACGACGGCCTGTTCCCGGCGGCCAACCTGTCGTTCAACCTGGCCCCCGGCGTGGCACTGGGTGATGCAGTAAGCATCCTCGACCGCACCCAGCGGGAGCTGGGCATGCCCGACACCATCAGCGGCAACTTCCAGGGTGCGGCCCAGGCGTTCCAGAGTTCGCTGTCGAGCCAACCGTGGTTGATCCTGGCCGCGCTGGTGGCGGTGTACATCATCCTCGGCGTGCTGTACGAAAGCTTCGTCCACCCGCTGACCATCATTTCCACCCTGCCCTCGGCCGGCCTGGGTGCGCTGATATTGCTGTGGGCCATGGGCCAGGACTTCAGCATCATGGGGCTGATTGGCGTGGTGCTGCTGATCGGCATCGTCAAGAAAAACGGCATCCTGCTGATCGACTTTGCCCTTGAAGCCCAGCGTCATCAGGACCTGACGCCGGAACAGGCGATTCATCAAGCGTGCCTGACGCGCTTCCGTCCGATCATCATGACCACCCTGGCCGCCTTGCTCGGCGCGGTGCCGCTGATGTTCGGTTTCGGCACCGGTGCCGAGTTGCGTCAGCCACTGGGCATTGCAGTGGTGGGTGGCCTGTTGGTGAGCCAGGCCCTGACGCTGTTCACCACCCCGGTCATATACTTGGCCCTGGAGCGCCTGTTCCATCGCCGCCAGGCTGCCCGTGCGGCAGCGCCAAGTGCCAGCTAGGACAAGACCATGCGTGTGCTGATCATCGAAGACGAAGAAAAAACCGCCGACTACCTGCATCGTGGCCTGAGCGAACAGGGCTTTACCGTGGACCTGGCGCGGGACGGCATCGACGGCCTGCACCTGGCCCTGGAAGGCGACTACGCGGTGATCGTGCTGGATGTGATGCTGCCCGGCCTGGATGGCTATGGCGTGCTGCGCGCCTTGCGCGCGCGCAAGCAGACGCCGGTGATCATGCTGACCGCTCGCGAACGGGTCGAAGACCGCATCCACGGCCTGCGTGAGGGTGCCGACGACTATCTGGGCAAGCCGTTCTCGTTTCTTGAACTGGTCGCCCGTCTTCAGGCCCTTACCCGCCGTAGCAGCAGCCACGAACCGCTCCAGGTGCAGGTGGCAGACCTGTGGATCGACCTGATGGCGCGCAAGGCCACCCGCGCCGGCCAGCGCCTGGACCTGACTGCCAAGGAGTTCTCGCTGCTGAGCGTACTGGCCCGGCGGCAGGGTGAAATCCTGTCGAAGACGGCGATTGCCGAGCTGGTCTGGGACATCAACTTCGACAGCGATGCCAACGTTGTGGAAGTGGCGATCAAGCGCCTGCGCGCCAAGCTGGACGGGCCTTTCGACAACAAGCTGCTGCACACCATCCGAGGCATGGGCTATGTCCTGGAAAACCGTGCGGGGTAATTCCATCGCCCTGCGTCTGTCGGCGCTGTTCATCCTGGTCGCACTGGGCGTGTTCGTGTTGATCGGTTCGGCACTTTACCGCCAGGTCGACCACAGCCTGGACTTGCTGCCGCAAGCCGAACTGGACGCACGCTTCAGCGTGCTCGAATCCACCCTCAACCGCTTCGGTACGCCAGACCACTGGGCCAAGATCAACAACAAGCTCAACCTGCTGAGCGAAGAAGACAAACGCATCCGCTTCTGGGTGGTCAGCAGCAACCCGGCCTACGAGTACGGCCACCCCAGCGAGCTGGTACGCGCCTTCGCCGAAGGCCCGCAGGGTATGCGCGACCTGCGCCTGCCGGACCGCCCCTACCCTTACAAGGTGCTGGTCAGCGAACTGCCAGCACTGGGCGAGCGGCCACCGCTACGCTTTCTGATCGGCATCGACACCGAAACCTTCTGGCAGGCGCAGCACAGCCTGCTGGTGGCGATTGTCGGGTTGGCGGTGCTTGGCGTACTGCTGGCCTCAGTGCTGGGCTACTGGGTGGCGCGCATTGGCCTGCGCCCGTTGCTGGCGTTGTCCAACGAGGCCCAGGCCCTGGCCCCGCCACGCCTGGACGGGCGCTTGAAGACCCACGCGCTGGCCCCGGAACTGGCGCAGTTTGCCGGCGCCTTCAACGCTGCGCTCGACCGTGTCAGCCAGGCCTACTCGCGGCTGGAAGCCTTCAATGCTGACGTTGCCCATGAACTGCGCTCCCCACTCACCAACCTGATCGGCCAGACCCAGGTCGCACTCACCCGAGGCCGCAGCGCCGAGCATTATTTCGAAGTGCTGCAATCCAACCTGGAAGAGCTGGAGCGCCTGCGCAGCATCATCAACGACATGCTGTTTCTGGCCAGTGCCGACCAAGGCAGCAAGGCCACTGCCCTGACCCAGGCCTCGCTGGCCGAGGAAGTGGCGACCACGCTCGACTACCTGGACTACATCCTCGAAGACGCACAGGTCAGCGTGAACGTAAGCGGCGATGCTCACGCCCCCATCGAAAAAGCCCAACTACGCCGGGCGTTGATCAACCTGCTGAACAACGCCGTGCAGCATACGGCGCCGCACCAAGAGATCCGCGTGCAGATCGATGCCGGGCCGGAGCAGGTCAGCATCGCCGTGAGCAACCCGGGGCCGGCGATTGACGATGAGCACCTGCCGTTGCTGTTCGAGCGCTTCTACAGGGTGGATGCGGCGCGCAGCAACAGCGGTGGGGGTAACCATGGGTTGGGGTTGGCCATCGTCAAGGCGATTGCGCTGATGCATGGGGGAGAGGTGTTTGTGCGCAGTGCAGCGGGGGCCAATACCTTCGGTATTCGCTTGCCGATCCATACCTGACTGCAGAACGCGGTCCCTGTGGGAGCGGGCGTGCCCGCGAACACGGGCGAAGCCCGTGCCATACACTGCGGTGCCTGCTTCGCGGGCTCGCCCGCCCCCACAGAGAACCGTGAAAGCGCTCTAGACTGCGGATTTGCGGCGAAAGTCCTATTGGTTTTTCATAGATCGTTACCTTTTGCGCAACAGTGCTTATCGCACTCAGGTCTGTTTCCAGTGCATTGAAAGGACTAACTTTACCCCCGTCCTCATTAGCACTTGCACCGCAAGAAGGTAGTTTCAAATGTCCAACAGTATGGGTATTGCCAGCGTCTTCGTCCTGTCTTCCCTGTTGTTGTCGCCCCTGGCCATGGCCGAAGAATCCAGCGCTTTCGTCACCCGTAATGCAGAGCTCGCCGCCGTCCACCAAGAAGCCCGCGACGTTGTAGCTGCAAACAAGGCTGACGCCGCCAAAGATGCAAAACAGACAGCTTCCAAAGTTTCTGTCGATGCCAATGCCGACAGCTGATCAAGCGCTGTCGCTGCTCCAGATTTCCCTTGGCTACGCCATGGGCACCACCGGTGCCGATATGTTAGCCTTTTAAAGCCGCTGCCAATCAGCGGCTTTTTTTATGTGCTTTAACGCTCAGCCCGGCTGTAACGTCTACTTATAAGAAAGACGCACATTCAAAAATAAAAACTGCCCCACCGTCACACCAAAGGAGCTAGTACCGGTGCCTTCCGCGTTTCGTTTTACCCCGCTGTTCATTGCGTTGACTGCAACGATCCCTTTCGCCGCCCAGGCAGATGAAGACAAGGCTGATGGCTTCATCGAAGGGTCGTCCTTCAACCTGCATTTCCGTAATGCCTACTTCAACCGCGACAACCACAACGCCGGCGTGCGCGACACCCGCGAGTGGGGCCAGGGCGCGGTTGCGCGCTTCGAGTCGGGCTACACCCCGGGTGTGGTCGGCGTTGGCCTGGACGCCCATGCCATGCTGGGCCTTAAGCTCGACGGCGGTGGCGGCCATGCCGGCACCAGCATCCTGCCCGAGCATATCAAGGATGACGGCGAGCTGGGCGCTGCCCCGCACTCGTTCTCCACGGCGGGCGCTGCAGTCAAGCTGAAAGCCTTCGACACCGAGCTGAAAGCCGGTGACCTGTTCCTGACCAACCCGGTGATCGCTGGCGGCGAAACCCGCATGCTGCCGCAGACCTTCCGTGGCGTGAGCCTGACCAACACCAGCATCGACGGCCTGCTGCTCGAAGGCGGCCAGGTGAGCTTCACCCACCCGTACAACCAGAGCGGCCATCGCCGTATCGACACCTACTACGGCGCGCTGAACGAACACGACAAGAGCAAGCACCTGAACTGGGCCGGCGCGTCGTGGAGCGGTACCGAAAACATCACCGCCAACCTGTACGCCGCCGAGCTGAAGGACATCTGGAACCAGTACTACGCTGACTTCGACTACACCTACGTGGTCAACGACCTGGTCAGCCTGAACCCGGGCGTGCACTTCTACCACACCCAGGACACCGGCCAGGCCCTGCTGGGCAAGATCGACAACAACACCTACAGCGTTCACTTCACCGTCAACGCCGGGTTCCACAGCGTCACCGCCGCCTACCAGCGGGTCAACGGCAACACGCCGTTCGACTACATCAACCTGGGCGACAGCGTGTACCTGGACAACTCGCGCATGTACTCGGACTTCAACGCGCCGAACGAGCGTTCGTGGAAGCTGCAGTACGACTATGACTTCGCCGGCGTCGGCGTGCCTGGCCTGACCACCTCGCTGTCGTACTCGCGCGGTGAAGCTGACCTGACCAAGGCGGTGAAAGACACCACCCACTACGACTATTACCGTGAAGATGGCAAGAACGCCATGCACTGGGAACGTGACCTGGACGTGAAGTACGTGTTCCAGGAGGGTGACCTGAAAGACCTGTCGGTGCTGGTGCGCTATGCCACCCACCGTGGTAGCCAGGGTTATGCGTCGATCGACAGCAACAGCGACAACGATGAAGTGCGGGTGATCGTGGATTACCCACTGAACGTGTTCTGATCCCGTTTTTTAAGCTTCATACATAACCCCTGTGGGAGCGGGTTTACCCGCGAAGAAGGCACCGCGGTGTTGGGCACCGGCTTCGCCGGTGTTCGCGGGTGAACCCGCTCCCACAGGGTCTGGTGTGAATCTGAAATACAGCACACCGTGATTCCGTCGGACAAATCTTGTCCGACAATCCGTGCTTCCCTAAAATGTCGCCGCCGCGAATGGCCCTGCCCACGCAGTAGCGAGCATGCCCACCCGATTACCGCGTTTCGCATTCCTCAGGTCGCACCCCGAGCTGACCCTCAATCTGGGCAGTTGCCTTGCCGTGCTCGCCATCGTCGCCATCGTCAGCTACCTGCTGGCGCGTGAACGCGATAGCGTCGAGCTGTCGGCCATTCGCTCGTCCAACAACATCGTTCAGTTGATCGAAAGCGACATCCTGCGCAACGCCGAACTCTACGATCAGTCCCTGCAGGGCCTGATCTGGGCTGTCGGACGCAAGGAACTGCCGGAAATCCCCGGCCCGCTACGCCAGCGCCTGCTATTCAATGAAGCCTTCGTCGACCGCAAACGCGGTGATGTGCTGTGGCTGGACAAACAAGGCAACGTAGTGGGCGACTCCACCAGCAGCGTGCCGCGCAAGGCCAACTTCGGCGATACCGGGGTGTTCAAGGCGCATCAGAACAACGCCAATCTCGGTTTGCTGGTGGGCCCGCCGTTCAAGGCCAAACTGGGCGACCTGGACTGGTGTATCAGTTTCAGCCGGCGTATCTCTGGCCCCAATGGCGAATTCGCCGGGCTGGCGGCAGGGGCACTGCGCCTGTCGTACTTCAGCGAATTGTTCCAGCGCCTGGACATCGGCGACGACAGCAGCATCAACCTGTTCAATACCGACGGGCAGTTGCTCGCCCGCCAGCCCTCGCGCACGCAAGACCCACTAATCGGCACCAACTATGCCGGGCGGCCCAACTTCAAGCGTATTCTCAGCGAACAGAGTGGCAACTTCACGGCACGCTCCGGGAGCGACGGCAACTCACGCATCTACACCTTTGCCCGTGTCGCGCAGTTGCCGCTGATCGTACTGGTGGTTCACTCGGCAGACGAGGTGTTCCAGTCGTGGCGACGTACCGCGATTCTAGTCAGCGTCGCTACCGGCGTGCTTTGCGTGGGCATTCTCTGGCTGACCCTGCTGCTGGGCCGCGAACTGCGCCGCCGTCAGGATGCCGAGCAAGGCCTAGCAACCCTGGCTGCCACCGACAGCCTGACAGGCCTGGCCAACCGTCGCCGCCTGGACCAGGTGCTGCGCCATGAATGGGCTCGCGCGCAACGCAACCGCAAGCCCCTGGCCGTGCTGATGGTGGATGTGGACCATTTCAAGGCGTTCAACCAGCGCCATGGCCATGCCGGTGGCGACCATGCCCTGCGTGAAGTGGCCAAAACCATCGAAGCGTGCATCCGCCGCCCGGCCGACCTGGCTGCACGTTATGGCGGGGAGGAGTTTCAAGTGGTGCTGCCGGAAACCGACCTGGCCGGCGCCCGACTACTGGCCGAACGCATACGCGCCAGTGTCGAGGCGCTAGCGCCGTTTACCGATGATGCCCACGCGGTGACGGTGAGCATCGGTATCGGCCTGTCCGGCACCCAGCACGACCTGGCCAGGGTGCTGGGCGCTGCGGACGAAGCGCTCTACCGGGCCAAGGCCATGGGCCGCAACCGGGTAGAGGGGCCTGAGGCTTAAGAACGGGCGCGGGCAGCGTTGCGCAGGGCCTTGACCTGGTCATGGTTGCGCTGCACGCCCTGCAGCTGTTTTTCCACCAGGCTGTAGGTCATGTCGCTGGCGGTGCGGCCCAGTTTCACCAGCTTTTCGCGGGCTTCCTTATAGGCTTTGAGCGCGTGATCCTCGCCCCGCTCCACCTCGTTGAGTACCGCTTCATCATCCTTGCCGGTGACCATCGACTTCAGGTTGACCCAGCCACGGTGCAGGTCGCCGCTGATGCTGGTGGAGGTTTCCGGGTCGCCGCCCAGACGGCGCACTTCGCTTTGCAGTTCGCCTGCGGCATTGGCGCACTCACCGGCACGCTGGACGAAGAACGCTTTCAACTCTGGGTTCTTCACATCATCGGCCGAGGTCTTGAAGCCTTTCTCGCCATCCTTGCTGTACTCGATCAGGTCGTTGAGCACATCGATCACGTCTTTGTTGGGGTTGCTCATGGTACGAACTCCTTGGCAGTTGATAGTCATCTGTAAGGGAGCAGTGTTCGTGCCAAGCCTTATACAAAAAATAATTCCATTATTTTCAATAAGTTATGCAATTAAGATGAACACTGATGAGGGCGTTCTGCATGATTGCCGCTTGGGCCCTCGTGCAGATTGCAGTATGGTCGGCGCTTTTCCACAGCCAGGTGCATCAACGATGAAGCCGGAAACCCTCGAACTGCTGGTGACCCGGACCATGCCGTTTGGCAAGTATCAGGGAAGGATCATTGCCGACCTGCCGGGGGACTACCTGGCGTGGTTTGCGCGCAAGGGCTTTCCGGCGGGGGAGCTGGGTGGGTTGCTGGCGTTGATGCATGAGATCGACCACAACGGGTTGGGTGATCTGTTGGTGCCTCTGCGGCAGAAACATCGGCGGTGACCTGTGCTGGCCCCTTCGCGGGCTTGCCCGCGAAGAGGCCAGTAATGCCTCCAGAAGTCTCTAGCCTTTTACAGGAGCCTCCGCCAACTCCACCCGCTCGCTCTTCTTGATCACCGCATACACCACCGCCGTCACCAGGCTACCCGCCACAATCGCCAGCAGGTAAAGCAGTGCATGGTTGATCGCATTGGGAATCAGCAGCACGAACAAGCCGCCATGCGGCGCCATCAGCTTGCAACCGAAGTACATCGACAGCGCCCCGGTCAATGCGCCACCCACGACACTGGCCGGAATCACCCGCAACGGGTCCTTGGCAGCAAACGGGATCGCCCCTTCGGAGATGAAGCACAGCCCTAGCGCCAACGCCGCCTTGCCTGCCTCGCGCTCGCTCTGGGCGAACTTGCGCCGGGCCAGGAAAGTGGCGATGCCCAGGCCTATCGGCGGCACCATGCCGGCGGCCATGGTCGCCGCCATCGGTGCGTAGCTCGACGACGCCAGCAACCCCACCGAGAAGGCATAGGCGGCCTTGTTGATCGGCCCGCCAAGGTCGACGCACATCATGCCCCCCAGCAACAGCCCCAACAGGATGGCATTGGTGGTGCCCATGCTGTCGAGGAAGTGCGTAAGCCCTTCGAGCATGGCCGCCACCGGCTGGCCCACCACGTAGATCATCACCAGGCCGGTGAACAGGCTGGCCAGCAGCGGAATGATCAGGATCGGCTTCAGCGCTTCCAGACTGGTAGGCAGGCGTGCCCAGCGGGCAATGGCCTTGGCACTGTAACCGGCAAGAAAGCCCGCGACGATGCCACCGATGAAACCGGCCCCCAAGGTGCTGGCCAGCAGGCCACCGATCATGCCCGGCGCAAGCCCCGGGCGGTCGGCGATGGACCAGGCGATGTAGCCCGCCAACAGCGGTACCATCAGCTTGAACGCGGCCTCGCCACCGATCTGCATCAACGCCGCCGGCAAGGTGCCCGGCTCTTTATACGCCTCGATGCCGAACACGAACGACAGGGCAATCAGCAGCCCACCGGCCACCACCATGGGCAGCATGAACGACACCCCGGTCAGCAGGTGCTTGTACACACCGGTCTTCTCGCCCTTTGTCGTACTGGCAGCCGCTGCGGCATCGGCGGTGCTTTCCACCTTGGCTTCGGCCAGGGCCTTGTCCAGCGTGGCGCGGGCTTGCTTGAGGGCGATGCCAGTGCCACAACGGTAGATCCGTTTGCCGGCAAACCGCGCAGTGGGCACTTCGATGTCAGCGGCCAGCAGCACCACATCCGCCTCTGCGATGGCCTCGGCAGACAAGGGATTGCGCGCCCCGACCGAACCCTGGGTTTCGACCGTGAGTTGATAGCCCATCTGCTGTGCCGCTTGCAGCAAGGCTTCTGCGGCCATGAATGTGTGCGCGACGCCGGTCGGGCAAGCCGTGACCGCAACGATTTGCGTGACAGCGCTGCCAACAACGACTGGGGCGTCTGATGCCGCCACCAACGGCTGGGCATTGGCGGCTGCCTCATCGAGGAAGCCTTCACGGTCGGCCAGCGCCTGGGAAGGTGTGCTCTGGTACACGCGCTTGCCGACGAAGCGGGCCAGGTCCACTGCGCCAGTGGTGACGACCAGCACCCAGTCGGCCTCGGCGATCTGCTGCGCACTCAGTTGCCGCTCGGGGTGCCCAGCCTCCTGCACTTCGACACTGGTACTCCAGCCACGCCGCTGGGCAGCGGCGGACAACAAGCGTGCGCTCAGCACACTCGACACCTGGCCGTTGGGGCAGGCGGTGACAATGGCAATGTTCATCGGCAACCCTCTTGTTGTTCTGTCAGTTGCACGGCAGCTTCCAGACGCGCCAGTTGCTCGCGGTCACGGATGCCGAAGCCAACCTGGGTGACGGCCTGGGCGGCAATCGCGGTGGCGCGGGTCAACGTCTGCGCAGGCAGCTCGCCCTGCAGCAAGCCATGGACCATGCCGGCTACCAGCGAATCCCCCGCCCCCACCGTGCTGGCGACCCGCACCTTGGGTGGGCTGGCGTGTACGGCCAGGTCGCGGGCGAACCAGCTGACCCCCTGCTCACCTGCAGACACCACCACATGTTCGACGCCGCTGGCCAGCAGGTGCTCGGCGGCTGCACGTTGCTGCGCCGGGTTATCCACAGCCAGGCCGAGTACCTCGCCCAACTCTTCGGTATTGGGCTTGACCAGCCAAGGTGCGCTTTGCAGGCCCGCACGCAAGGCTTCGCCGCTGCTGTCCAGCGCGACCTTCAGGCCCGATGCCTTCAACTGGTCGAGTAACTGGCGGAACCACTCGGCATTGATGCCACGCGGCAGACTACCGGCCACCACCACCGCATCATGGCCTTGGGCGACCTGTTCCAGGCGGCGCAGCAACGCGCTACGCGCTGCCTCATCCACCTCCGGGCCCTGGCCGTTGATATCGGTGACGCGGCCATCGGCCTCGACCAGCTTGATGTTGCTGCGGGTTTCGCCCGGCACGCGAACAAAGCAGTCGGCAAAGCCGCGCCACTGGATCAGCGCTTCGAATGGCTGCAGGTTGTCCTGCCCGAGAAAGCCGCCGACGGTCACGCTGTGCCCCAGGTCGGCCAATACCTGGGCAACGTTCAGCCCTTTACCCGCAGCGTGGCTCTGTTGCACCTGGCTGCGGTTGACTTGCCCCGGGCGCAGGGTGTCCAGGCCGATGGTGATATCCAGCGCCGGGTTCAGGGTGAGGGTAAGGATCTTGGCCATTTCAGAAACGCTCCACCAGCGCGCGAACCGCCGCAGCGCTGTCTTGTTGCAGGGCCTCGCGCGCCAGGGCGCGGGCCGTCTGGTGATCGGCCTGGCGAACCAGGGCCTTGACTTCGGCGATGCTGCGCGCAGACACGCTGAGCTCGTCAACGTCCAGCCCCAGCAGCACAGGCACCGCCTGCGGGTCGGCCGCCAACTCGCCGCACACGCCTACCCACTTGCCATGGGCATGGGCAGCGCGCACGGTC
The DNA here is from genome assembly GCF_043103635.1 of Pseudomonas sp. yb_9. Lineage (NCBI taxonomy): Bacteria > Pseudomonadati > Pseudomonadota > Gammaproteobacteria > Pseudomonadales > Pseudomonadaceae > Pseudomonas > Pseudomonas sp. yb_9. The sequence goes on from NZ_JBICKA010000061.1 coordinate 35,483, forward strand.
ATGTCGATCAGGCTGAGCACGGCCGGGTGCAAGCCATCGGCCTGGGCCGAAAGGCTTGGGTGGCCACGGTCGATGGCCAGGGTGTATTGAGTCAGGTCGTTGGTGCCGATGCTGAAGAAGTCCACTTCACGCGCCAATTGCGGCGCCAGCAAGGCCGCCGAAGGCACTTCGACCATGATGCCCAGTTGCAAGTCGGCCACCGGGGTTTCTGCACGCAAGCGCTCGACCATGGCCCGCGCCTCGCGCCACTCGTGTACCTGGCCAACCATCGGGAACATGATACGCAGCGGGCGATTGTCGGCAGCCTGCAGCAAGGCACGCAGCTGGTCTTCCATGATGTGCGGGCGCTGCAGCGTCAGGCGCACGCCACGCACGCCGAGGAAAGGGTTTTCTTCGGCGGCGATCGGCCAGTACGGCAGCGGCTTGTCGCCGCCGACATCGAGGGTGCGCACCACCAGCGGTCGCCCGTCCAGGCCATCGAGCACGCGGCGGTACTCGGCTTCCTGGGTCGCCACGTCCGGGGCCTGGGGGTGTGCCATGAAAATCAGTTCAGTGCGTAGCAGGCCGACGCCTTCGGCGCCCTGCTCCACCACCTTGGCGATGCCATTGCTGTCCCCGATGTTGGCGAACACCTCGACAGCGTGGCCATCGCGGGTCACGGCGGGTTCGAGGCGGTTGGCCCAGGCGGCCTGCAGGCGTTGCTCGCGGGCATCACGCTCGGCCAGGGCGCGTTGCAATTCTTCTTCCGGCGGCGCCACGTTGACCACGCCGCGCTGGCCATCGAGCAAGAGCGGCGTGCCGGGCTCAAGCAGCAGGACCGCAGCCCCCGCGCCCACCACTGCAGGAATGCCCAGCGCACGGGCGACGATGGCACTGTGGGCAGTGGCGCCTCCTTGAGCGGTGACGATGCCGGCGACCCGGCTTGGGTCCAGCCGCGCCACATCGGACGGGCCGACTTCGGTCATCACCAGTACGTAAGGTTGCTCCGGCTCAACCTGGGCCTGCACACCGCACAATTGCGCCAGCACGCGGCGGCCGATGTCGCGCAGGTCGGCGGCGCGTTCGGCCAGCAAGGCATCGTGCAACGCCTCTTGCTGACGGGCTGCGGCTTCGATTACCGCCATCCAGGCTGCCGCAGCACTTTCGCCTTGGGCAAGGCGCTGTTCGACATCGTCGGTCAGGGCCGGGTCGGCGAGCATTTCCTGGTGGGTGACGAAGATCTCGCCAATGGCTTTGTCGCTGCGCGTCACCAAAGCCTGCAGGTCGCTGTCCACCGCCGCTATGGCCTGACGCAGCTTTTGCCGCTCCAGAGCACTGGATTCGCCACGTAGCGGATAATCGAACTCACGCTCGACACACACATGCGCCGGGCCGCTGGCAATGCCGGGGGCAGCGCCCACGCCCTGGATACGGCTACCGGCCACGGGGGCTTGCAGCACGTCGGCCTCAACGCTGGCAATGGTTGCTTCACGTTGCGCCAGCGGCTCAACCTCTTCGCCCAGGCCCTGTTCGATGGCCGCCAGCAGCACCGGCAAGGCATCGGCGGCGATGCCCGGTTCGGCCACCAACTCCAGCGTCTGGCCTCGGCGGGCGCCCAGGCTGAGCAGCTTGCTCAGGCTCTTCACCGACACCGCCGGCTGCGCACTGTCGACCACGCGCACGCGGATCTCGCCCTCGAAGCCTTTGGCCAGTTGCGCCAACACCTTGGCCGGACGCGCATGCAAGCCATGCGGGTTGGCCAGCACGATGCGCGCACTGGGCCAATTTGCTGGCGCCTCGCCCCCCAGCACTTCCAGTACCGCACGGCTGCTGGTGGCCTGGTAGAGCATTTGCCCACGCCCTTCGATCAGCACTTCGCACAGGCGCTCAAGCAAAGCCTGATGGGCCGCGCCGAGGCTGGCCAGGCAGAACAGGCCATTGAGCGGCTGGTCACGGTAACGCAGTGGCTGCTGCGGGGTGATGAAGGCCAGGCCCGGTTGGCGCACCTGACGCTCGCTGTGCAGCCACCACAGGCCCTCGCCCAATGGCAGCGGCTCGGCCTGTTGCAGCACGGCGGCAAAACCGCTGTCGACACAGTCGGCGCGCTGCAGCAGGCGGGCACCGCGCCAGGCCAGTTCGTCGAAATCCTCAGCGGGAACGTTCAGGCCGACCAACTGCGCGTCCAGCGCCAGTTCCTGAGGCGCACCTTGCAGCAACTTGAGCAGCGCTTCGGCAGAGCTGGCCCGGCGTAGCGCTTCGGCCAGGTCGGTCTCACCCAGGGCACGGGTGAGCAGCTGCAGCAGGCGCAGGTGTTCATCGGAGCGTGCAGCAATGCCAATGGCCAGGTAGACCCTTTGCCCATCCCCCCAGTCTACGCCTTCGGGAAACTGCAACAGGCGCACGCCCGTGGCATGCACCAGATCGCGGGTTTGTGGCGTGCCATGGGGGATGGCGATGCCCTGGCCAAGGAACGTTGAGCCTTGGGCCTCTCGGGCCTGCAGCCCTTGCAGGTAACCCTCGGCGACCAGGCCGTCAGCGACCAGCCGGTCCGCCAGCAGGCACAACGCCTCGGCCTTGTCGGCGGCCGTCTGGCCCATGGCTATCTGCTCCTTGGCGAGCTCGAGCATGACCTTCTCCTTTTGCAGTTCCCGGTCGGGTACTGGAGTATTGTTGTGAAATTCACATGAAGGGCCAGTTCACAAGCTTCAAGTCTCAAGCTACAAGCTGTATGAAAAAAGCGAACCATGCACAGGCCGCATCTTCTTGTAGCTTGCAGCTAGCAACTTGCAGCTGTTCCGCCGAGGCAGAAAATTCGGCTGCTGAAACGTTTAATCTGACCAGGCGGCCACGTTACTCGATAATCTGCCCGGTAAAAAGCCCCATCCTGTCGGACAATTGCGACAATGGTCGTCTGCGCGTGATGCCTGCGCTGGGTCAAAATGCCCGGTCCGGCCTTACAGCCAGCCCCGGAAATAACAAGGAAAATTCGGTGAAACTCAGCGATATCGCCCGCCTGGCCGGTGTGTCCGTGACCACAGCCAGCTATGTCATCAACGGCAAGGCTGAACAGCAGCGCATCAGCAACACCACCGTCGAGCGCGTGCGTGCAGTGGTCGAAGCCCATGGCTTTACCCCAAACCCGCAGGCCGCTGGCCTGCGCAGCCGGCACACCCGCACCCTGGGCTTCATTCTCCCGGATCTGGAGAACCCCAGCTACGCCCGCATTGCCAAGCAGCTGGAGCAAGGCGCCCGCGCCCGTGGCTACCAGTTGCTGATCGCCAGCAGCGACGACCAGCCCGACAGCGAGCGCCAGCTGCAGCAACTGTTCCGTGCCCGCCGCTGCGACGCGCTGTTCGTCGCCAGCTGCCTGCCACCGGAAGACGACAGCTACCGCGATTTGCAGGACAAAGGCCTGCCGGTGATCGCCATCGACCGCCGCCTGGACCCTGCGCACTTCTGCTCGGTGATCAGCGACGATCGTGATGCCAGCCGCCAACTGGCCGCCAGCCTGCTCAGTGCCGCCCCGCGCAGCATTGCCCTGATCGGCGCCCGCCCTGAGCTGTCTGTCAGCCAGGCGCGTGCCGGCGGCTTCGACGAGGCGCTGCAAGGCTATGCCGGTGAAGTGCGCCGCTATCAGGGTGAAGCGTTCAGCCGCGCGTGCGGCCAGCGCCTGATGCAACAGCTGATCGACGACCTGGGCGGTCTGCCGGATGCCTTGGTGACGACCTCGTACGTACTGCTGCAAGGGGTGTTCGATACCCTGCAGGCGCGCCCTGCCGATTCGCGCCAACTGCAGCTGGGCACCTTTGGCGATAACCAGTTGCTCGACTTCCTGCCACTGCCGGTCAATGCCATGGCCCAGCAGCATGGCCTGATTGCCGCCACCGCGCTGGAGCTGGCACTGGCCGCCATCGAGGAAAAGCGCTACGAGCCGGGTGTGCATGCCGTTGGTCGTACCTTCAAGCAACGCATCACTGCAGCCTGACCATGCGCCTGATTGACACCCATACCCACCTGGACTTCCCCGACTTCGACACCGACCGCCCGCGCCTGCTGGCCAATGCGGCGGCGCGTGGGGTGGAACGCATGGTGGTGCTGGGGGTGTACCAGGCGAATTTCCAGCGGGTGTGGGACCTGGCCTGCACCGATCAGCGCCTGTTCGCGGCACTCGGCCTGCACCCGGTCTACCTCGACCAGCACCGCCCGGAGCACCTCGTTCAGTTGCGCGAATGGCTGGAACGCCTGCGCGGCGATACACGGCTGTGCGCCGTGGGTGAATTTGGCCTGGACTACTACCTTGAAGACCTGGACAAAACCCGCCAGCAGGACCTGTTTGAAGCGCAACTGCAGATGGCCTGCGACTTCGAGCTGCCTGCGCTGTTGCATGTACGCCGCAGCCATGCGCAAGTGATTGCCACGCTCAAGCGCTACAAACCGGTGCGGGCGGGGGTGATCCATGCGTTTGCCGGCAGCTACGAAGAGGCGCGCGAGTACATCAAGCTGGGCTTCAAGCTCGGGCTTGGCGGCGCCGCGACGTGGCCACAGGCACTGCGGCTACGCAAGACCCTGGCGCGGCTGCCCCTGGAGAGTGTGGTGCTGGAGACCGATGCGCCAGACATGGCGCCGGTGATGTACCCGGGTGTGAGGAACAGCCCGGAGCATTTGCCAGAGATTGCCGGGGCGCTGGCCGAGGTAATGGGAATTGATGTCGGGGAGCTGGCAGAAGCTAGCAGCCGCAATGCTTGTGAGTTGTTCGGCTGGTAGATGCTTTGTTGCCTGTCATGGCCTCTTCGCGGGCACGCCCGCTCCCACAGAGACCGCGGCAACCCTGAGTTCGGCGCCGTACCTAAGGGAGCGGGCGTGCCCGCGAAGAGGCCAGCAAATTCAGTTCAGACCAGCACCGTCCACAGCGCAAACCCGGCATACCACAGCACCGCACAACGCAGCAGCAGTTCCCACAAGCTGTCCAGCCGCCCCAACCCGCGCAGGCTGTCTTCTTCCTCGGGAATATCATCGGCAATGCGCCCGACCCTGGCCACCAGGTGCGCGGCACTGATGTGCCAGTTGAGCACCTCGTGCAACATCACGCGGGTGACCGAGAGGAAGTTGCCCACCAGGGCAAAGCTCAACGCCAGTACCCGCACCGGCAGCCAGTCCATGACGTGCCGCAGCTGTTCGGCCCGCGCCTTCAACGCAGGCTGCTTGCTGTGCTCGCCGCACAGCGCCAGCAGGCGATAAGCCAGCGCCGCCCCAGGCCCCAGCACGAAATACCAGAAGATCACCGCGAAAAAGCCCTGGTACACCTGCCACAGCAGGTTGCCCTGCACCCTTACCAGCAAGCTGTGCGGCTCGTCGGCGGCCAGCCCCAGGTCACGCTCTGCAACATGCAGCGCCGCCTGGTCATCACCACGCCGCCAGGCATCGCGGAACGGCCCAAGCGAGGCCTTGGCATCACCACGGCCCAGGCTATAGACCAGCACCAGCAGGTGCACCGGCAACGCCAACAGCCCATACGCCACCGGCTCCAGCACGTGCAGCAGCAACACCAGCAGCATGACCGGTGCCAGCACCAGAATGGCCAGCGTCCACCACGGATGTACCTTGCCGCTACGCTCCAGGCGCACCAGTTCGCCAAGGAAAAACCCGTCGCGCTGAACGCGGTGGCGCAGGGCCGAGAACTTCTCGACCCACAATGCCAGCAACAACACCAGAAAACTCATGCCTTGTCCTCGTTGTGCAACAACGCTTCGCGGTAGCGCGGCCAATCGAAGGACGGGCCGGGGTCGGTCTTGCGTTGCGGGGCAATGTCGCTGTGGCCCTGAATGCGGCTCAGGTCGATGGCCGGCCAGGCGCTACGAATGTGCCGGGTAAGTTGTTCCAGCACGGCGTACTGGGCGTCGGTATAGGCCTGGTCGTCAGTGCCTTCCAGTTCGATACCGATGGAGAAATCGTTGCAGCCTTCGCGCCCGTCAAAACACGAAACGCCAGCGTGCCAGGCGCGATCGAGCAACGACACGAACTGGGTCACCACCCCGTCACGCTCGACGAACAGGTGCGCCGACACGGTCAGGTGCTTGATGCTGTTGAAGTAAGGATGATCATCGGGGTCCAGGCGGTTCTGGAAAAACTGCTGGACCTTGCCGGTGCCGAAACAGGCTGGAGGCAGGCTGATGTTGTGGATCACCAGCAGAGAAATCGATTCGCCTTCAGGGCGGGCATTGAAGTTCGGCGAAGGGCAGTGGGTGATTCCGGTTCCGTGAAACCAGCCAGTGGCACGGTCCAATTGCATGGGGCAGATCCTGAAAACGCCGTGAACAGGTCAACAGTATGCCCTGCGCTCAACACCGTTTGCATGTGAATCATTGTAATGTTGCCGTCTACTGCACCCAAGGTTGCCGCAACCCGTCTAGCACCGCCCCCAGCGCCCGCTCGAACAACAAACCGTCATCCAGCATCCGTACGTCCCCTCGGCGCAATGCCTGGGCCAGGGCGGTGCTGTTCCACTCGCACACTTTCATGCCGGTACGGTTGGCGAATACCAGCCTGTCGTGACTACCGACGTGCGCCACCAGTTTGCAACGCAACGGTTCGCCGTCATCCATGACTTCAACCCAGCTGCCGATGCGCAAGCGCTGCACATGCTGCAGCGCTGCCGCCTGCCCATCGGCAAATTGCAGTGGTGCACAGGCCGGTTCTTCGGCCATCGCCAGCACGATGTCCTCGTCCACCCGCACTTCGGCAAAGGGCTTGTCATGGCCCGCCGGTAGCTCAGTGCCCGCACAGGCATGCAGGTGCAACTGCTCCAGTTGCAGGAAGAACTCTCGGGTTGCTGCCGAATCCAGCGCCACGCTGGCCAGGCCATCGCGCAGCGCCTTGAGCAGGCCCGGCACCTGCTGCAACAGTTGTTGCGGCTCATGCCCCGGGGTGATGCTGGCCAGTAGCGCATCCACGGTCTGCAGGGCATCGCGCCAGCCCTGGGAGGCTTCACCCTGCTTCAGCCAGGCCAACTGCAGTACCTGGCTCCAGGCTTGCACCAGCATCTGCACCACCACCAGGGGCAATACCCGACCGCGCAGGCGCTGGTTGAGCACCTGCTGCACCTGGTGCAGCGCCTGCAAGGCACGGGCCCGCCCCTCTTCGGCGTCGCGGGTGCGCTGTTCAAGCAGCTCGTTGCGCCGCCGTTCCTCCTGGTTGGATGCAAGAAACTCATCGAGAAGATCGGCAAACAGGCCAGCATCTTCGGCAAAATCATTGAGCAGGCGCTGGACTGTGCTTTCTACCCGCAGGTGAAGGCTGTCACGCAGGCCTTCGCTGCCGCACGCCCAGCCAATGGCCGCGCCCGCAATCTCGTTGATCAGCCGGCGCCCAGGGTGGCTGGCCCGGCTGAACAGCCCCTTGTCCAGCAAGGCTACCTTGAGCAAGGGAATATGCAGGCGCACAAGCAGTGCGCGCAGGCTGGCGGGCAGGTTGTCATCACGCTGGATGAACGCGAACACCAGGCCGACCAGATTGATCACGTCCTCATCGTCCACGGCGATGCGCCGGCGCGTGCCGCTGCGCACACTGACCCGCAACAGCAGTTGCTCAAGCTGCTGGCCAAGCTCGAAGTCATCTGCCTCGTGAGTGGCGGGTACATAGTGTTGCAAGTGCGACAGCAGGCGTATCAGGTCGGCCGTGCTGATCGGCTGGGCAGCAGCCACCGCCTGCAATCGCGGTGCGAACTGCCCGCGCAGCGGGGCCAGCAGAATTTGCAATGAGGCGAAATACGCTTGCCCTGCCGCGTCTGCCCCAACGTCCTGGCCTTGGCTCAACGGCCCTCGTCGTGTGCGCAAGCGCCTGTCTTCGGCGCGCCGGCGCGGTGCAGGCTGCAACTCCGGCAGTACACCGGCTGCGGCCAATAGCTGGTTGGCGTCGGCATAGAGGATGTCGGCATCACGCAGCACATAGCGCTCGAACAGCTTGAGCAGCACCAGCTTGACCCGTAAACCAACCCCCAGGTTGCGCCCCGCGTCCAGGAAGTACCCGCACAAAGCGGCCGGGCCCAACGGGTTGTGCTGCTCATGCAGGGGGCGATCGAGCAGCGCCTGCAAGCGCAGGCGCAGTTGCTGCAGGGCAATACCATCGCGTGACAGCACCCGCGCAACCATGCCCTCCATGGCCGCAGCCCGTTCCCGTTGGGCCTTGCTCCGCAAGCTGCACGGTTCGGCCAGGTGCGCCAGCGGGTCGGGCTGGCCGATGCGTGCGTAGGTGTCATGGAAGGTATCAAGAAAGCCGCGTTCGATGCTTTTGCGCTTGAGCCTCAGATCACGCATGGCTTCGAAGTACAGATGCTGGTCATAACGGTCGAAGGCCTTGTCAGCCATTTCGAAGAGCGTGTCATCGGCGTTGTCGAACAGGTCCTGCAAGCCTTGGCGCAACTGCAAGGCAGCCTTGTCGCGCACCTGCAGCAACAACACCGGAAGGCAAGGAAGAGGCATACGCCCCCCTGGGTCGATGGCCGCCGCCAAGGGCACCACCTTGCCTTCTTTCTGCATCCTGGACTCCTTGCAGGGTGTCTTGCCCGACAGGGGCTGATGATCGTCAAAGCTATGACGCCAAATACTGGGCGCTATTATCGGTAAAAAATCGCATCGCTGCCAGCGCCGTTTCGCCGAGCGGTTAATGACCCGAATGGGCTTGAATGGCTCACAACGCCGACCAACGGACATCGCCAAGGCGGCTGTACACACCAGCCCCCTGCCCTATAATCGCGGGCATCTAGCTAGTGGAGCCGAACATGCCGAACCTACGCCTCGCCGACCTGACCGCTGAAATCGAAGCCAACGTGCGCCGTGCACTGTTGGAAGACATCGGCAGTGGCGATATCACCGCGCAGCTGATCCCGGCCGAGCGCCTCGCCAAGGCGACCATCATCACCCGCGAAGACTGCGTGATCGCCGGTACCGCCTGGGTCGATGCCGTTTTTCGTCAGCTCGACCCACGCGTGGCGGTGCACTGGCAGGTGGCGGACGGTGAGCGGGCGACTGCCAACCAGCCGCTGTTCCACCTCGAAGGCCCGGCCCGTTCGCTGCTGAGCGGTGAGCGCAGTGCGCTGAACTTCCTGCAGATGCTGTCGGGGGTAGCCACCCGTGCGCGCTTCCTGGCCGACCTGGTGGAAGGCACCCAGGTGCGCCTGCTGGACACCCGCAAGACACTGCCGGGCCTGCGCCTGGCGCAGAAGTACGCGGTAACCTGCGGCGGCTGCGACAACCACCGCATCGGCCTGTACGACGCGTTCCTGATCAAGGAAAACCACATCGCTGCCAGCGGCGGCGTGGCCGAAGCCGTGGCCGCTGCACACAGTATTGCGCCAGGCAAGCCGGTTGAGATCGAAGTGGAAAGCCTGGATGAACTGCGCGAGGCGCTAGCCGCTGGCGCAGACATCATCATGCTTGATGAGCTGAACCTGGACGAAATGCGCGAAGCAGTGCGCATCAACGCGGGCAAGGCCAAGCTGGAGGCCAGCGGCGGGGTCAACGAAACGACCCTGCGTGTGATTGCCGAAACCGGCGTGGACTACATCTCGATTGGTGCCATGACCAAGGATGTGAAGGCGGTCGACCTGTCGATGCGGTTGAGCCTGTAAGCTGATTGCGGGCAATAAAAAACCGGCTTTTCAGCCGGTTTTTTTAGGGGTGTTACCCGATCAGAACGAGGCGTTGGCCAGGCCGTCCAGGTAACGTTCTACGTCCAGAGCAGCCATGCAGCCGGCACCCGCCGAGGTGATTGCCTGGCGGTAAACGTGGTCTGCCACGTCACCTGCAGCGAACACACCCTCAACGTTGGTGGCGGTAGCGTTGCCTTCACGGCCGCCGTTGACCACCAGATAGCCGTCTTTCAGGGTCAGCTGGCCTTCGAACAGCGAGGTGTTCGGGGTGTGGCCAATGGCGATGAACACGCCGTCGACCTTGATTTCGTCGCTGCTGCCGTCGTTGTTCTTCAGGCGCGCACCGGTCACGCCCATGTTGTCACCCAGCACTTCGTCCAGGGTGGCGTTGAGCTTGAGCTCGATCTTGCCTTCAGCCACACGGGCGTTCAGCTTGTCGACCAGGATCTTCTCGGCGCGGAAGGTTTCGCGACGGTGTACCAGGGTCACCTTGCTGGCGATGTTGGCCAGGTACAGCGCCTCTTCCACGGCCGTGTTGCCACCGCCAACCACGGCGACCGGCTTGTTGCGGTAGAAGAAACCGTCGCAGGTGGCGCAGGCCGAAACGCCCTTGCCCATGAAGGTTTCTTCCGACGGCAGGCCCAGGTAACGGGCGCTGGCACCAGTGGCGATGATCAGTGCGTCGCAGGTGTACTTGCCGCTGTCACCCTGCAGGGTGAACGGCTTGTTGGCCAGGTCGACGGCATTGATGTGGTCGAAGACGATTTCGGTTTCAAAACGCTCGGCGTGCTCTTGCATGCGCTGCATCAGGGCCGGGCCGGTCAGGCCGTGGGGGTCGCCCGGCCAGTTGTCGACTTCGGTGGTGGTGGTCAGCTGGCCACCGGCCTGCATGCCGGTGATCAGCAGCGGCTTGAGGTTGGCGCGGGCAGCATAGACTGCGGCGCTGTAACCGGCAGGGCCGGAACCGAGAATGATGACGCGCGAATGACGTACTTCAGACATGTCGAACTCCTGTCGAGCGGGCCGCACGGGCCGGCATCGGTGCACCGGCTGCGCCAGCTGGAAATTTAAAACGGACCCACGCAGCACTTGGGGAAGGCTACAACGCGCAGGCCCGAAAAGCGGAAAGTTGAGCGCACTGTAGCGAGGTCGCAAAGATTAAGGAAATATCCTTAGACAATCCACCTCATAGGCACCGTCTATTCGTTGATTTCATCGATATCCCAGACCCCGGCGCTTTTGTTACAGACCGTTTCCCGCTTGCCAGCTGCCTTTCGTCGGAGCGGCAAACTCGGTAAGGTCAGCGCGTTTTCCTTCTCTGCGGAGTCTCCCGATGCAAGCCCCTGTCCTCTCCGGCCCCCAATACCTGCGCGAAGGCCTGAAACTGGTGCTGAGCCCCAACCTGCGGTTGTTCGTGCTGCTGCCGCTGGCGGTCAACCTGCTGCTGTTCGGTGGCCTGATCTACTTCGCCGGCCATCAGTTCGGCCTGTGGCTGGACGCGCTCATGCCTACGCTTCCGGACTGGCTGAGCTTCCTCAGCTACATCCTCTGGCCGCTGTTCGTGGCCTTGCTGATACTGATGGTGTTCTTCACCTTCACCCTGGTGGCCAACATCATTGCCGCACCGTTCAACGGCTTTTTGGCGGAGAAGGTCGAGGTGGTGGTGCGCGGCCAGGATAACTTCCCGGCGTTCAGCTGGGGTGAGCTGGTGGCCATGGTGCCGCGCACTTTCAGCCGCGAAATGCGCAAGCTGGGCTACTTCCTGCCACGGGCTATTGGCCTGTTCATCCTGTCGTTCATCCCGGTGGTGAACGTGGTGGCCGCACCACTGTGGCTAATGTTCGGGGTATGGATGATGGCCATCCAGTACATCGACTACCCGGCGGACAACAACAAGATGAGCTGGCAGGACATGCTCGCCTGGCTGCGCAGCAAGCGTTGGCAGAGCCTGGGCTTTGGCGGGATTACCTACCTGGCGTTGATGATTCCGGGGGTGAACGTGGTGATGATGCCGGCGGCGGTGGCGGGGGCCACGTTGTTCTGGGTGCGGGAGCGCAACTGACCCCCGCCCCCATCAGATCAATCATTGCCTGGCCGGGGCTTCACTGCCCCAACCGGCTGGAAAACTGCCCCACCACATCCACCACCCGTTTCGCCCCGTCCTGGATTTCGACAATCACGCTACCCGTCTCGTCAGCCAGTGCCAGCCCCTGCTCGGCCTGGCGCTTGCTGGTGTCGATGATCGCCACCGCCGCCTGCGCCAGTTGCTCGTTCTGCTTCACCACCCGGGCGATTTCCTCGGTGGCGGTGCTGGTACGCGAGGCCAGTTGACGCACTTCGTCGGCAACCACGGCAAAACCCCGCCCCTGCTCGCCGGCACGGGCCGCCTCGATAGCGGCATTGAGCGCCAGCAGGTTGGTCTGCCCGGCGATGTCGCTGATGGTCTTGATGATGGAACCGATTACCCGCGACTGGGTATCCAGAGCCTGAATGCCCTCGGCCGCCTCCTGCATCGAGGCTTCCAGGCCACGCATCACGCTGACGGTCTGGGTAACCACATCGGTGGCCTTCTGGGCGCTGACATCGGTACCCAGCGAGGTGTTGTAGGCAACATCTGCTGCCTCGGCCACCGCCTGTTCCTGGTTGACCTGGTCGGTAATCACCGTGGCGAACTTGACCACTTTGTACAGCACGTCATGGGCGTCGAAGATCGGGTTGTACGAGGCCTCCAGCCAGATCACCCGGCCGTGGGCGTCGATGCGCTTGAAGCGCTCGGCAACGTATTCACCACGGCGCAGCTTGTCCCAGAACGCCTGATAGCCGGCCGAATTGGCCTCTTCCGGCTCGCAGAACATGCGGTGGTGCTTGCCGCGAATCTGTTCCAGGCGATAGCCGACGGTGGCCAGAAAACGGTCATTGGCAGTGAGGATGGTGCCATCCAGGCCGAACTCGATAACGGCGGTCGAGCGCATCAACGCCTTGATCAGGCTTTCATACTCGCGTGAGGTCTCGATGGTGCGGGTAAGGTCGCTAGAATGCAGGGTGAAGTACTTGATACGCCCTTCGCTGTTCTTCACCGGCTGCAGGATCGAGCGCAGCCAGGCTTCCTGGCCATTGCCGCGCAGCAGGCGGAAGGCACCGTTCAGGTGCTCGCCACGGGTGATCGCGCTTTTCATGCGTTGGTAGAAATCCAGCGACTTCACATGCGCGGGGACGATGTCCTCGATGTTGCGTCCAAGCAATTGTTCGGCACGGTAGAGCATCTCGCTCTCGAAGTTGCCGTTGACCATCTCGATCCGTCCCTGGGGGTCGAGTTGAAGTACCAGCATCTCGTTGTCGAGGCTACTCTTGACCTGTTCCACGGACATCAGGTCTTCGCGCAGTTGCCGGATTTCTTGCTTGAGCTTGCTGTTGAACATCACCGCACTCCTGGAGCGCATCACCTAGTCGAATGCATCTTCATCGGCTGCCGGTTGCACCTTCTTGAGTGCCGCACCAGGAAATATTCAAAAAGGCGCAAGCGTCGGCGGTCGGGCGTCATCTGCATGTCACATGGCCGTCACATTGGCGCAATCCAGCAGGCGGAAACTTTTTGTCATGAATACACCCGCCCTACGCGTTACCTTGGTCAGCGAAACCTTCCCACCCGAAATTAACGGCGTGGCCAACACCCTTGGCCGCCTTGGCGAAGGGCTGCGTCAACGCGGCCATGAGGTCGAGGTAGTGCGCCCGCGCCAAGCCGGCGAAGCACCCGTGCACAACGACCCGCACCTGATGCTGTGCCGTGGCTGGCCGCTGCCTGGCTACCCCGGTTTGCAGTGGGGCGAGGTGTCGATGCACAAGTTGCTGCGCCGCTGGCGCCGGCAGCGCCCGGATGTGCTGTACATCGCCACCGAGGGGCCGCTGGGTCTCAGCGCACTGCGCGCGGCCAGGCGCCTGGGGATCGCGGTGGTCAGCGGTTTCCACACCAACTTCCCGCAGTACTCCGGCCAGTACGGCCTGGGTTTGCTGGCGCGCCTGCTCACCCACTACCTGCGCTGGTTCCATAGGCGCACGGCGATCACCCTGGTGCCCAGTGTCAGCCAGCGTCTGGAGCTTGAGCGCCGTGGGTTCGAGCGCCTGGAACTGCTCGCACGGGGTGTCGATGCCTGCCTTTTCAACCCGTCGCGGCGCAGCCAGGCGTTACGCGAAAGCTGGGGGCTCGCCCCGGACGATCTCGCCGTGGTGCATGTCGGTCGGCTCGCTGTGGAAAAGAACCTTGGCTTGCTGCGGCCTTGCCTTGAGGCATTGCGGAAGACTTATCCACAGAAACGCCTGCGTCTGATCCTGGTGGGTGACGGCCCGCAGCGCGCCGCCCTCCAACAGCAGATGCCGGATGCTGTGTTCTGTGGCGCCCAGCGCGGCGAGGTACTGGCCGAGCACTATGCCAGCGGTGACCTGTTCCTGTTCCCTAGCCTGACCGAAACGTTTGGCAATGTGGTGCTCGAAGCCATGGCCTCGGGGTTGGCGGTGGTTGCCTATGACGAGGCGGCGGCTGCGCAGCATATTCGCCATGGCCACAGCGGTGCGCTTGCCATGCCGGGGGACCAGGCAGCGTTTGTGGATGCGGCTTGCTGGCTGTTGGAAGAAGAAGAGACGTTGCGCCGGGTACGGCTGAATGCGCGACAGCATGCCAGCCGCCAAGGTTGGCCGGCGATTGTCGAGCAATTCGAAATCTACTTGGATGCAGCGTCAAAAAGGGATGCCATACGCCTACTGAGCACTGACTCAATGGCAATGAAGATCAAGCCTGAGTCACCCTCAACGCGCATCTAGACGAGTTTCATGCCTACCCGTTTCCTTGTAGGCTCTCAAGTTATCCCTTGCCTCCTCCAGTCTTACGATATTTCTGGCTTCTCGCACATGTTGATTGGTCAGCACATCAACAATATAGCTTTTGCCTTCAGCGAAAATTATCTTGCTGCCTTCACCGCCCCGCTCAGCGCTTTGTATCCGCGACTGCGTTATCTGGTTGTTCTGTTTTTGAAACTTCAGGCTCTCGTCTAACATGCGCTCACCGACTTTGACGTCCGCTGGGCTGAGTGTGTGTTTTGCCACCACGGCCCCACGGGAGCCTAGAGGTGGCTTTTCCAGCTGAGCGATTCCTTTAAAGATTCTTTCTCCATGCTTAGCTTTAACATATTCATACATTACAGAATCTGCCGCGCTCACGGCCTTTCTTCCAATATGGTTGAGCACACTCTTGAGCCGACTCAGGATATGGCCAGAAGGATCACTGTAGTTGACCGGATCACCCTTGCAATAGGCATAGGGGTTGACTCCAGCCGCCCCGAACGGGCTCCAGTCATCAGCGGCGGTGAAACGCATTAATACAGGGCTGAATAAACGATAGCCATTACCCAACAGATATCCGCCCAGCGCCGTCTCAGGTAGCTGACCCGCGAAACCAGGTATCCCGGGATGCGGCATGTCATGCCCGTACGGTGAATAGCAGCGCGCTTTCATATTCTGCTGCGGGTTAATCAAAAGAACGGATGCCAGCACATCACAGGCGAGCAAAACGGGCATTGGGGAATTTTCCAACAGCACGGCGTGGGCTTGTGCATCTGTACTTATCAGACGCCGCTGCGCTTGCACATCATGGATCAGCGCCAGACGGTCCTGTTGATAAAACAGCTTGATCGCCATCTTCCAAACCTCGTATCCCAGGTTACGGATCTAAAGTTTGGCGACACCTGCCCCCTGACGGCTACTGGCAAAAATGTCAGTGCGCCTGCGTATGCAGGAAGGGCCGCGACGCGGCCCTGGATACTTACCCCAACGCCTTCTCGATCGCCTGCACAACCGCTGGATCATCCGGCGCCGTACGCGGCGAGAAGCGCGCCAGCACCCGCCCATCCTTGCCCACCAGAAACTTCTCGAAGTTCCAGGTGATGTCGCCGGGGAACTCAGCCCCCTCACCCGCCAGCAGGCGATACAACGAATGGCGCTGCGGCCCGTTGACCTCCAGCTTGCCCCCCAGCGGAAAGCTCACGCCGTAGTTGAGGCTGCAAAATTCCTGAATTTCCTTTTCGCTGCCTGGCTCCTGCCCGGCAAACTGGTTGCACGGCAGGCCAAGCACGTTGAAGCCCTTGTCCTTGTAAACCTGGTAGAGGTTCTCCAGGGCCTTGTATTGCGGCGTGAGCCCACACTTGGAGGCAACGTTGACCACCAGCACCACTTGGCCCTTGAACGGTGCCAGGGGCAGTTCCCCGCCGTTCAGCGCGTCCAGTTTCAGGTCGTGAAATGCACTCATGATGACATCCCCTCTCAGGTTCCCGGTTGCCGCAGGCGAATTCCGCCCACTAAAAAGGCGCTCGTCCAAACCGTCCACCTCCCGTAGGAAGGCAAATCGGCTTGCCCGAGCGCCTGGCGGCTTTCTGAGCTTAGCGCAGAAAATCAGTGGTGATGGCCACCTTCACCGTGGATGTGACGGTGAGCGATTTCTTCGTCGCTGGCGTCACGCACGTTGACAACCTTGACCTTGAAGGTCAGGCGCTGGCCGGCCAGCGGGTGGTTGCCGTCAACAGTGACGTCGTCGCCGTCGATGTCGCGGATGGTGACGATCTGCATCTGGCCATCCGGCGCCGAAGCGTGGAACTGCATGCCCACTTCCAGCTCGTCGACGCCTTCGAACAGGCTGCGGTTCAGGGTGCTGACCAGTTCGGCCAGGTATTCGCCGTAGGCGTCTTCCGGCTCGATGGAAACTTCCAGTTTGTCACCGGCCTGCTTGCCTTCCAGGGCTTTTTCCAGGCCCGGGATGATGTTGCCGGCACCGTGCAGGTAAACCAGCGGCGCGCCACCGGCGGAGCTGTCGATGGTCTCCCCGGCGTCGTTGGTCAGGGTATAGTCGATGGAGACAGCCTTGTTGGCGGCGATCAGCATGGGGCAAGACCTTTTGCAAAAGAATGTAGAGCGCACAAGTGTAACGAAGCCATCGTCCGATTGCGAACGTGCGGCGGACGAGCAGCGGCCCATCAGTCGGATCACCGGCTTCCACCAGGACGAAGAAGGCCACTGGGTGGCCGAACTGTCTTGTGGCCATACCCAGCACCTGCGCCACCAGCCACCGTGGCAGGCACGCCCCTGGGTGCTCGACCCGGCCCAGCGCGCGCAGCACATCGGCCAGCCTTTCGCATGCGGCTGGTGCGCACAAGGGGCCGATAGCGCTACCCTTGGCCGTTAATTTCTTGCACCGCTTATTTCGAGAAGCACGCATGCAGACATTTTTCATTGCGCCGACCGACTTCGGTGTCGGCCTGACCTCCATCAGCCTGGGCCTGGTGCGCACCCTGGAGCGCGCGGGCCTGAAGGTCGGCTTCTTCAAGCCGATCGCCCAGCCCCACCCGGGTGACACCGGCCCCGAGCGTTCCACCGAACTGGTGGCCCGCACCCATGGCATCAAGCCCCCGGTGCCCCTGAGCCTGGCCCATGTCGAGCGCATGCTCGGCGATGGCCAGCTGGACGAGTTGCTCGAAGAAATCATCCGCCTCTACCAGCAAGCCTGCGTCGGTAATGACGTGGTGGTGGTCGAGGGCATGGTGCCCACCCGCCACGCCAGCTATGCGGCGCGGGTCAACCTGCACCTGGCCAAGAGCCTGGATGCCGAGGTGATCCTGGTCTCGGCCCCGGAAAACGAAGTGCTGAGCGAACTGTCCGGCCGGGTCGAGTTGCAAGCCCAGCTGTTCGGCGGCCCGCGCGACCCGAAAGTGCTCGGCGTCATCCTCAACAAGGTGCGCACCGACGAAAGTATGGCCGACTTCGCCACCCGCCTGCGCGAGCACTCGCCCCTGCTGCGCGGCAACGATTTCCGCCTGCTCGGCTGCATCCCCTACCAGCCTGAATTGAACGCCCCGCGCACCCGCGACGTGGCCGAGCTGCTCGGTGCCCAGGTGCTCAATGCCGGCGACTACGAGCAGCGGCGCATGAGCAAGATCATTATTTGCGCGCGCACCGTGGCCAACACGGTGCCGTTGCTGACCTCGGGTACCCTGGTGGTCACCCCGGGCGATCGCGACGACATCATCCTTGCCGTCAGCCTGGCGGCGATCAATGGCGTACCACTGGCCGGGTTGCTGCTGACCAGTGACAGCAAGCCCGACGCGCGCATCCTCGGCCTGTGCCGCGGCGCGCTGCAGGCTGGGCTGCCGATCCTGTCAGTCAGCACCGGCTCGTACGACACCGCCAACCAGCTCAATTCACTTAACCGCGAAATCCCTGTGGACGACCGCGAGCGCGCCGAGTTTATTACCGACTTTGTGGCCAGCCACCTCGACGCGGCCTGGCTGCACCAACGCTGCGGCACCCCGCGTGAAATGCGCCTGTCGCCAGCTGTGTTCCGCTACCAATTGATCCAGCGGGCGCAACAGGCCAACAAGCGAATTGTCCTACCCGAAGGCGCCGAGCCCTTGCTGGTGCAGGCTGCGGCCATCTGCCAGGCCCGTGGCATTGCCCGCTGCGTGCTGCTGGCCAAGCCCGAGGATGTCGACGCCGTGGCACGCGCCCAGGGCATTACCCTGCCGCCAGGCCTGGAAATCCTCGATCCCGAGCTGATTCGCGGGCGCTATGTCGAGCCCATGGTCGAGCTGCGCAAAAGCAAGAACCTCAACGCGCCAATGGCCGAGCAGCAGCTGGAAGACCCGGTAGTGATCGGCACCATGATGCTGGCCCTGGACGAAGTGGACGGCCTGGTCTCGGGCCTGGTGCACTCCACCGCCAACACCATTCGCCCTGCCCTGCAACTGATCAAGACTGCGCCTGGCTCAAGCCTGGTGTCGTCGGTGTTCTTCATGCTGTTCCCCGAGCAGGTGCTGGTGTACGGCGACTGCGTGATGAACCCGCACCCGAGCGCTGCCGAGTTGGCAGAGATCGCCCGGCAGAGCGCCGAGTCGGCGCAGGCCTTCGGCATCGCACCACGGGTGGCGATGATCAGTTATTCCAGCGATTCAGCCAGCGATGAGGAAGTGGAGAAGGTGCGCGAAGCGACACGCCTGGCGCAAGGTGCAGCGCAGGCGTTGCTGATCGATGGGCCATTGCAGTACGACGCGGCGGCCAACCCGGCGATTGCACGGGACCTGGCGCCGGACAGCCCGGTGGCCGGCCGTGCCACGGTGTTCGTGTTCCCCGACCTGAATACCGGCAACACCACGCACAAGGCGGTGCAACGCAGTGCTGACGGGGTGAGCCTGGGGCCGATGCTGCAGGGGCTGCGCAAGCCGGTGAACGACTTGCCGCGCGGGGCTCAGGTTGACGATATCGTGCACACCATTGCGCTGACGGCGATTCAGGCCAGCGTAGTACGCTAGAAACAGGGGCTGCTGCGCAGCCCCGGCGATCAATCAGGGATACTGCTGAACCTGGCCTTGCTGCTGGTCATACTGCTGACCCGGAATCGGCTTCAGGTTCACTTCCACACGGCGGTTCTGCGCACGGCCATTGGCGTCGGCGTTGCTGGCGATCGGCTGGTCCGGGCCCATGCCACGTACCGAGATACGCGAGGCATCCACACCCTGCGAGGTCAGGTAGGTGCTGACCGCCTGCGCACGGCGCTGGGACAGGTCCATGTTGTGCTGGCGGCTGCCGGTGCTGTCGGTGAAACCGACCACTTCGATGGTGTTCTGGTTGAACTGCTTGAACGAACCGGCCAGGTTGTTCAGCGGCGAGTAGAAGCTAGGGGCGATGTTGGCCGAGTCGGTGGCGAAGGTGATGTTGCCCGGCATGATCAGCTTGATCTGGTCACCCTGACGTTGCACTTCCACGCCAGTGTTGGCCATTTGCGCACGCAGCTCTGCTTCCTGCTTGTCGGCGTAGTAGCCGTAACCGGCAGCAGCAGCACCCACCGCAGCAGCGCCGATCAGCGCACCCTTGCCACGGTTGTTGTGGTCGATGGCGGCACCGGCGATGGCGCCGGCCAGCGCGCCCAGGCCGCCGTACTTGGCGGTCTTGCTCATCCCCGTGGAGCCCTGCGCCTGACCCTGGTTGTCATAAGGGTTCTGGCCGGCACAGCCGGTCATCAGGGCAGCGGCAGTTGCGACGATAATCAGACGACGCATGGTGAACATGGACAAGCTCCTACTGAAATTCATAAATGCGGCAGATCTCAAAGGGATCTATGCCAGCCTTGGATTGCCTCGGCAACGAAAAATTCCATGAAAGTGCCTTCATGTGCCATCAGGCACGTACGAAGGGATTTTCGCGCATTTCATCGCCCAGCCGAGTATCGGGCCCGTGGCCAGTCACCACGATGGCCTCTTCGTCCAGCCGGTACAACCGCTCCTTGATGGAACGCACGATTGCCCGCTGGTCCCCACCCCACAAATCGGTGCGGCCAATGCCCCGGCGGAACAGGGTATCGCCCGCAATCAACAGCTTGGCATCGGCGAACCAGAAGCTCATCGAGCCCGGGGTATGGCCTGGCGTATGCAGGGCCACACCGCAACCGCAGGCCAGCTCTTCATCATCGCCCAGCCAACGGTCGGGTGACGGCACCGGAGTATAGGGAACGCCGAACATCTGGCACTGCATCTCCAGGTTGTCCCACAGCACCTGGTCGTCCTTGTGCAGGTGCAAGGTAGCGCCGGTCAGCTCCTTGAGCTTGCCCGAAGCGAGGAAGTGATCGAAGTGCGCGTGGGTGTGGATGATGCTCACCAGCGTCAGGCCGTGGGCCTGCAGGCGTGCCAGGATTTTGTCCGGGTCACCGCCCGGGTCGACGACGATGGCCTTTTTGGTCAAGGGGTCGCCGATCAAGGTGCAGTTGCATTGCAGGGGGCCTACTAGGAAGGTTTCGCGGATGAGGGTGGTCGGGGCAGTGTTCATGAAGGGCCTGTCTTGGACGCTGCAGCGCCTGTGAGATCGAGCGCCGCCCGCGCGGCGCATCGCGAGCTGGCGCTCGCTCCTACGTTTGTTTCGGGCCAATTGTACCAGCGAGATTCGCGCGCGCCCCCTCTGGCGCATACGTTGATACCGTGTCGTATGAAAAAAGGCAGTCGCGCGCGCCTCTAGCAGGGATAACTGGCCCGAAACAAGCGTAGGAGCGAGCGCCAGCTCGCGATGCGCCGCGCGGGCGGCGCTCGATCTCAAAGGCGCCACACATCTTAAGGCAGGAACAACCTGAACAACCCGCCCCCCAGCGCCCCGCCATTGGAAATTTCGATCCGCCCGCGCACCCCGCCGCTTTCATGCAACGCCGCAATCCGCGCCGCAAAATACAGCCCCAGGCCGGTACTGCCGCTGGTCGAGTCGATGCCCTGGATGTACTCCTCCTGGCGCTCGAGCATGTGTTTTGGATAACCCGGGCCATCATCGTTCACGCAGATGGCCAGCTGGTTGTCGGCCTCTTCGATCGTGATCAGCAAAGCGTGCCCGGCATAGCGGGTGGCGTTGGTGATGACGTTGGCGATCACCGAGGCCACCAGTTCGCGGTCGAAGAAACCCAGCGGGTTGTCGGTGTCGATGCGCCAGGTGGCGAGGATGTCGTTGTGCTTGAGCACTTCCTGGTGCGCCGCCAGCTGAGCTTCGATGAAATCGTCCAGTTCGTGGTAGTCCGGGCACACCGGCAACTGGTTGATACCCAGTTTGTACAGGCCCAGCAACTGCACCAGCATGCCGTTGAGGTGGCGAAACTCATGCTCCATGATGCCCTGCTCGGCACCACCGCGCAGCGCTTCGGGCAGGCGTTCTACCCACTGGTTGTGGGACTGGATCAGCGCCGACAACGAACTCTTGAGGTCGTGCACGGTGGAGGCGATCACCGTGGAAAAATCCAGCCCCTGATTGTCTTGATTCATGCGCCGAACACTCGGATGTGCAGTTTGCGGTAACGGTCATAGCGATTGTCGCTGGCAGGGATACCGGCCACGCTGGTCAAGGCGTCCTGGCATTCCTGCATGATCGCGGGCTGAGGGTTGTCACCGCCAATACGCAGCAGCGCCTGGGCGGTGTTGAGGGCGATGCTGATGTTCTTCGGCTGCATACCCAGCGCCTTGCGGAACAGTTGCAACGCCTCGCCAAGCTGCCCTCCTTGGTAACTGCGCACACCCTGGCGATTGAGGGTGACCGCTTCGGTAATGGCGTTGAGCACCGTGGGGTCGTCGGTCAGCTTGCCCACTTTCTCCATGACCTTGGGGTCATCACCATAACTTTCCACACAGCTTTTCAGCACGCCGATGGCGGCAGCTTCCTGCCCCATTGCCTGCAACTGTGCGGCAACGGTCAGGGCCGAATCGACCGAAAAAAACTGGTTCATCTTGTCCAGGCGCTGGATCGCCTGCTCGGTCAGCTTGGCAGCCGTTTCCGGGTCGCCCGCCTGCTGCAGGCTGGCGGCTTTCATCATCCGCGCACGCACCTGCAAACCCTGGTCTTCGGGGTTTTCCTTGGCCACTTCGCTGAGCGTGGTGTTGATCTCGACCCGGGTACGGGCGTCCAGACCGAAGCCTGCATTCTTGCTCATCAGGGCCTGCACCAGGCCCAGGTTGTTTTCGGCGTCCTTGTAGCGCGAGCTCTGCCCTTGGTTCACCGCATGGCGGAACGCCTTCGACGCGCTCTCGAAGTCTTCGTTTTCCAGCGCCAGCTTGCCCAGTGTCGACTGCCGACGCACCGACAGTGGCGACAGGCGTACCGCCTCTTCCAGCAGGTTTTGCGCACGTCGGGTATCGCCCTGCGCCACCAGCACTTCGGCCATGCCGTCGTAAAGCCCTGGCATGATCGGGAACGCCTTGAGTGCCTGCTCGTACACGCCCTGGGCCTGGGCATTCTGGCCACGCTTGTGCATCAGGGCGCCCAATGCAGCGTACACCCACGGCTGCGGGCGACTGGCCAGGATGGCCTTGAGGAACTTTTCCAGCTCCTCGAAGCGGTTGAGGTTGCGCAAGGCATCGGCCCGGTAGCGCAGACACAGGGGTGCCAGGCGCGGGTCCTTCTTGCACAGTTCGGCACAAGCCGCCAGCACTTCAGCCGGGCGACTGCGGTCCAGGGCCTGAAGAATCGGCTTGAGCAAGGTTTTGCGCTGATACAGCTTCTCGACGCGCTGGGCCAGGCCAACCCGGTTGAACGGTTTGGTCAGGTAGGCATCGGGCTCGTGCTCGATGGCACTGAGGACAATGGCTTGGCTGCTCTCGGCCGTGACCATGATGAACACGCACTCATGGCTGATGTGCTTGTCGATGATCAGGTCTTCGAGCACCTGTTGACCGTTCTTCTTGCCATCACCCAGGTGAAAATCCTGCAGGATGAAGTCATAGCGTTTCTGCGCACACATGCGCAGCGCCTGCTCGCCGCTGTCAGCGGTGTCCACGTCGCGCACGCCCAACTCGCGCAGCATGGAACGGGTCGACGTGCGAAAGTCGGTAAAGTCGTCGACGATCAGAAAGCTTTTTTGCCCGTACTGCAGCATCAACACGACCTGCCTTGGAATGATTGAAAAATCGCGCGAGGCGATGCCACCGATCGCTGTATCGGCAGCCGGTCGGGAAAGATGAGGGTAGCGCATTGGCGGCCACAAACCATGGCCTCAGGCCATCACTTTAGCGGGCAACGACCGGCAGGGCCAGCATCATGCCAGCAACCCCAGGGATTTGGCCTTGGCCACCGCCTGCGTACGCCGCTCGACGCCCAGCTTACTGTTGATGTGGCTGGCGTGGGTCTTGACCGTGTGCAGGGAAATGAACAGCCGCTCGCTGATCTGCTGATTGGAGCACCCCTGAGCGATCAGTTCGAGCACAGCCAGCTCACGGCCACTCAACGTCTCGCCGCTGCCCGTGCTGGCGCTTGGCAGCGGTGGCAGGCGCTTGAGCAGTTCGGCCTGAACCGGGCACGCGGCACCTGCCTGCAGTTGCTCGTGAAGCCATTGCGGGTGTTTTTCCAGCAGTGGCTGGAACGGTTGCAGCACGCCGCCACGGGCGGCCTCAAGCAAGCCTGGCAGCAACTGCGCGGCCTGCCCTTCGCGGCCTTCGTCCATCAGCAGGGAGAGCCATTGGCACAGGGCGCTGACGGTGAGCATCATGCCGCCACTGGCCTGCCCGCGCTCGACCAGGCTGGCCAGGCGTTGCACGGCGTCGTCGCCACGTAACTGGATACGCTCGAGCAGCGCCTGCTGCAGCGCAATGTGCAACGGCAGCAGTGGGTGGAACTCCGGTGCTGCCGCTGGCTGCTCACCGCCGTAGGTCTGGCCCAGGCGCAGCAGCCACGACTCGGCCAGGTCGGTGCGCCCCTGGGCCAGCCAGAGTTCGCATTTGACCAGGGTAATCATGGCCAGGTAGTAAACCGGGGGCACGTCCCAGATATGCATCAGGCGCTCAGCCTCGGCCAGTTCGGCAAAGGCCTCGGCAAAGTGCCCTTCCCGCCCATCGAGCGTGGCGATCACGCAATGGCCGATGAGCACACTGATATCCCGGCAGGCCCGTGCCTCGCCCAGCCCCGCGCGCAACCGCGCACGGCCCTGGGCAGGCTGCAGGCGCGAAACCAACAGATAGCCTTCGTAAAGCGTCAGGCGTGCGCGCACGGCATACAGCCGCTGTGCCGAAAGCCCTTGCAGGCGTTGCAGCCCTTGGCGCACTTCGTACAGCGCCCGCAATACTTCGCCACGGGCGTGCAGTACACGCGCCCGGTCGTAATGGGCCAACGCCTCGAACAACGGGTTGCCGACTCGCTGGGCCAGCTCCAGGGCTTCCCGGTTCCAGCCGCGGGCCCGCCAGAAATCACCATCGGCGATGGCCAGGTTGGACAGCATCGAGAGGCACACCAGGCGCTGGCCATAGCGCTTGCTTGGCAGGCTCTGCAGCGCTTCGCTGCAATAGGCCAACGTGCGCTCGCGGTCACCACGGCCTCGGGCAATCACCCCACTCAGCGCCAGCCACTGGGCCAGCATCGACTTTTGCGCGGTCGCCGAAGGTGCGGGCAGGAAGCGGCTGAGGTAGCCGGCAAGCTCCTCGGCCGCGTCCAGTTGGCAAGCCAGGCCCAACGCCCAGCTGTACAGCACGATCAGCCTTGGCGTGCTGATCAGCAGGCTGTCGGGCAAGTCCATCTTCCAGCGCAGCAACATGCCGACGTTCTGTTCGGCCAGCAGTTGCTCCTCGGACAGGCTCTGCACCAGGTCGGCGGCCACATCAAGGTGGCCGGCACGCAAGGCTTGCTCCACCGCCTCGTCCAGCAGGCCCTGGGCTTCGAACCAACGGCTCGCCCGCAAGTGCAAGCCGGCCAGCGGTTCGTTGGCCTGGCGACTGCGCAGCAAGTCGGAGAACAAGTGGTGATAACGGAACCAATGGCCGTGCTCGTCCAGCGGCACCAGAAACACCTGGTGCGCCTGGAGGAAACGCAGGATCTCGGCGCTGTCGTGGCGGCCCCGCACAGCATCGCAAAGTTGGGCGCAGAAGCGCTCCTGGCACGCGGTTTCGTACAGGAAAGCCTGCACATCGGCGGGCAGCATATCGATGACTTCTTCGAGCAGGTAGTCGCGAATCAGCCCTTCGCCACCATGCAGCGCCTGGGGCAAGGCCTGCTCGTCGGCGCTGTCGCTGGCCGCCAGTTGCCAGAAACGCAACCCGGCCACCCAGCCATCACTGCGCTGGATAAGGTTGTCCAGGGCCTGGCCACGCAAGCCCGTGGGCTGGCGACCGATTACCGCCAGCGACTCTTCGGCGGTAAGGCGCAAATCCTGTTCGTTCAGCTCGACAAGCTGACGCGACAGCCGCAGGCGCGCCAGGTGCCAGTCCGGGCGCTGGCGACTGGTAACCAGCAACACCAGGCCGGCCGGCAGGTGGTTGAGGAAGAACTGCAGGCAACGGTCAAGTACAGGCCCTTGGGCCAGGTGATAATCATCCAGTACAAGCAGCAAAGGTGTATCCGCTTGCAGGTACAACGCCAGCTCGTCGAGCAGGCCGTCAAGCCACTCTTCGAAGGCGAACGGCTGATGGCGCTGGCGCATTTTCAGCAAGCCCATGGCCTGGCCACCCAAGGCCGGGCAGTATTGCTGCAGCCCTTCGAGCAGGTGCTCAAGGAAGCGGCCTGGGTCTGCATCTCGCTGGCTCAGGCCAAGCCATAGGCTGCGCCAGTGTTCGGGCAGTGCCTCGCAAAACTCGATGGCCAGGGAGCTTTTGCCGAAACCCGCCGGGGCGTTGACCAGCAGCAGGCGACCGGCGAGGCCGGTGTACAGACGCTGGCACAGGCGCGGACGCGGCACATGCCCCTCCGGCAGGGGGGGCCGAAAGAAACGCCCGTCCAGCAGGCCCAGGGCCTGACTGGCGAATCCATGCGTACGGGACAGGTCTGTCATGGCCGGCTCGTTCTGGTTGGAAGACTACGGCGATATGGATGCTTGCGAGACTAGCCGGTAACGCAGCGCATTTGAAGATGATGGGCGCATTTGCCCCGGGAAAGACTGCGACAAAAAGCGACAAGGCTGATGGACAAGTGCTGGGGCGGGGGTTTGGGTGGGTATTCAGCAGATTTATTGCCTGTTCGGGCCTCTTCGCGGGCACGCCCGCTCCCACAAATCCTGTGCTGGTTTCGGCTACGGCGCAATCCTGTGGGAGCGGGCGTGCCCGCGAAGAGGCCGGGGCAGGAAATGGAAACGCCCCGGCAAGCCGGGGCGTTCTGGGGATCACACGGAGTCTTTCAGGTTACCGAATACCCGACTGCCGCAGCGCTGCTGGCTGGAAGTCAGCCTTGCTGGCACTGAAGCCAAAGTCGTAGGCACGCTTTTCTTCGTTCTTCATGCCTAGGGCCAGGTAGCGCCCCGATTGCAGGTCGTAGATGGTCTCCAGGGTGTACCACGGTACCTCATTGTTGTAATACGGCTGGGAATGAGCTTCGGAAACGCGCCACAACTGGTTGCGACCGTCGTACTGGTCGATCACCGCAGCCTGCCAGGTGTCTTCGTCGATGTAGAAGTCACGCTTGGCATAGATGTGGCGCTGGCCTGGCTTCAGGGTCGCGACCACATGCCACACGCGGCGCAGCTCGTAGCGGGCAAGGTCCTGGTTGATGTGCCCGGCCTTGATGATATCGGTGTACTTCAGCTTGGGGTCGTCCAGCTTGAAGGCGTTGGAGGCGATGTACAGCTCTTTCTTGCCTTCCAGCTTCCAGTCGTAGCGGTCTGGCGCACCGTTGAACATGTCCAGGTTGTCGGAGGTACGCAAGCCATCGGCAGCGGTACCCGGGCCGTCATACGACACCTGCGGCGCCTGGCGCACACGGCGCTGGCCGGCGTTGTAGATCCACGCCTTACGCGGTTCCTTCACCTGATCGAGGGTTTCGTGCACCAGCAGCACGGTACCGGCCAGTCGCGCAGGAGCGGTCACTTCCTGCTTGAAGTAGAACAGGATGTTGCCCGGGTTGTTCGGGTCGTAATCCTTCATCTTGTCGCGGAAGACGAACTGGTCGGAGAAGTACACCGGGTTGAACGAGCCGTTCTGCTGTGGCGTGGCCTGGGTCACCAGGCGGCTGACGCTGCCACCGCGGTAGCGGGTAATGTGGTTCCAGATCACCTCCAGGCCGCTTTGGGGAATCGGGAACGGCACGGCCGTGCGGAAGTTGTTCAGGCCGTTGCCGCCTTCCACCAAAGTGGTCTTGGTGGCGTTTTCCTTGATGGCCGCAAACACATCAGCCGGGACGGTCGAGCCGCGATGGGTTTTGAATACTGGGATCTTGAAGGTGTCCGGGTAGCGCTTGAGCATGGCCAGTTGGCCTGGCGAAAGCTTGTCTTTGTACTGCTCGGCGTTCTGCGCGGTGATGGTGAACAGCGGCTTCTCGCTGCCATATGGATCGGACAGGAAGCCCTTGCCGTCGACACTGCCTGCGCTCTTGGACAACGGCTCCCAAGGGCCGATCGAGCCATCGGCGTTACCGGCCTTTTCGGCGCCCATCGGGGTCAGGGTCCTGCCCAGCTTGGCCGCCTCGTCGGCGGATACCGCAGCCATCACGCTGGTCGCCAGCAGGGACAGGCCCAGTACACCGGCTTGCAGCAGACTTCTGGTCTTGTTCATGTCGTGTCGTCCTGGATCTGTGTGCTTAGAAGTTCACGCCGAAGCTGAGGGCGACGAAGTCGCGGTCATCCACGGTGGTGTACTTGCCGTCAAAGAAGTTGGTGTACGACAGGCTCGCCGTGTAGGTGTTCTGGTACTCGGCGTCCAGGCCCAGGCTGACCGCCTTGCGGCCCTCCTCGAAGTTACCGCCAGGGCCTGGCGAGTAGCCGGAGACATCATGGGACCAGGCCACGCTCGGCTTGAGGTTGACCCCGGCGAATACGTCGTTGTAGTCCCAGATAGCGCGGGCGCGGTAGCCCCAGGAGGTGCTGGTGGTGAAACCATCGCTGTTGCAGTTGCGCGACAGGTTGGCGGTAGAGCTTCCCAGGCCGGAGCCATTGATAGTGGAGCCGTTGAGCACCGTACACATGCCACCGGGCAGTTCGCCAGGACCGTAGACCGGGTCACGACCATAGCGTGCCTTGCTGGTGCTCTCCAAGCCGCCTACATGGGTAACACCAACTTCGCCCACCACGGTGAGCCGGCTGGCGCCCATGACCTGGTCGAAGAAGTGGGTAAAGGTAGTCTGGAACTGCGTGATCTCCTTGCGCTTGTAACCATGCAGGTCCTGCCCCGGCGTACCTTGAAGCACGGAGGCATTGCCGAAACCAGTCAGGGGCGTAACGCCAGCAAAGAGGATATCGGTAGAGTTCAGCTGCACCGGCGCATTGGGGCGGTAGCTAAGTTCACCACTCCAGGCAGTACCGGTTGGCAGAGTTGTGGAGAAGCTCAAGCCGTACAGGCGAATATCCTCAGGATACTCGACGAAGTACTGAGAGTTCCCCGCAATGAGCAAGGGGCGAAGCCCCGAAAGCGCTGTCGGCGTGAGGCTGTTGGCAAACGCGAATGCGGCCGGGGAAGCACCGGTCGCACTGAAGATCGGCGCGCGACTGTGGTAGTTCATGAAGTACGCACCAAACTCGGTATCCAGCGGCTCGAACATATAGCGGAAAGCCACACCGAACTGGCCACTGTCGCGGGCATCACGATCAGCACCACGCCTTACCAGCACCCCCTCTTCGTTGTAGTTGACATTGTTGGCGGCAAGCACGCCCCTGGCGATTGCGGGCAGTGCGTTGAGGGTTCGGCTACTGCTCAGCACACGCAGGTTGTCGGTACAGCCGTCGGCAATGATGTCCGGCTGCGAGAAGAAGGTGCCGCAGTTGTCGACAACCGTCTGGTCCCATTCGATCTGGTAGAAGGCCTCGGCCGACAGGTTGTCGGTCAGGCTTTGCGACACATAGAACATGTTGACCGGAATCAGGCCTTCCTTGATTTCGGCCCCCGGACGGCGAAATGCCGATACGTCGATGGGGTTGATCGAGTTGATACCGCCGCCGATGAAGGTACTTTCACCCCAGCTCACCACCTGCTTGCCCAGGCGCACCGAGCCTGGCTGATCGCCGATGGAGTAGTTGTGGTAGACAAAGGCATCGAGCAGTTCGGCGCCAGACGACTTGGCGCCCTCCTTGCGGTTGGAGTCGCTGATGTCCTTGAACTCACGGCTTTCGTCCTTCAGTTCGAAGTCGTACCAGTACTTGCCGCGCACGAACACACCGGTATCGCCGTACTTGAGCTCCAGGTCATGGATGCCCTTGAAGATCTTCGAGAAGGTTTCGCCCTTCTTGAAGTTCAGGTGGCCATCGTCGGAGGTCTGCGACAGGCCCTTGCCGCCGTTGTTGACACCGATCAGGTTCTTGTTGGGGTTGGCCGTCGACCAGCTGGCGCCGATGGAGAGCGAGGAGTCGAACTGGCCTTCGATTTCACCAATGTTGAAGCTGACAGCGAAAGCAGGACTTGCGAGCGTGGAAGCAAGGCTGACGGCCAAGGGCAACTTGGCCCGGCGCCAGAACAGGTTTGCAGATTTCATCGACGCTACTCCATGTACTTTTTTGTTATGGCAGTGAGTCCTTTCAAGAACGGCCCGAGCGACCGGTTTGCAGGTTTGCACCTGCGACGACACGGCTTGCGCGTGTCGCCCTCCCCCATTCCTGAAAATCCCCTGGCCCCGACTATAGCCAGCAAGGCACAGGCGCTTGATCCCTCTAAAGTGTGATTTGCGCTCCATGCCGCCAACTCGCTGCATTGTTGTCCCGGTTGCGGGCTGGCAGTGCTAAAGGATGGCGCATTTCAGCCGTTTGGCAAGGCGTGAAGGCCTCTAGCGTGCGGGTCGCGTTCTGGCGTTCGCGACCCGCACGGCGGTTACAGCGTGGACAGGAAAGCGCTGTTGCTGGCTTGCCACTGGACGATGTCCTGGCGGATGCGTTTCTTGTCGAGCTTGCCGACACTGGTCTTGGGAACTTCAGTAACAACGGCGATCTGGCTAGGGATCGCCCACTTGTTGATGTGCCCTTGCTCGACGAACGGCTTGAGGTGTTCCTTGAGCGCCTTGGCATCGATGGCCTGGCCGTCGCGCACCACCAGCAGGGCAAACGGCCGCTCGCCCCACTGCGGGTCGGCCACCCCGACCACCGCCACTTCACGTACGGCCGGGTGGCGGCTGATCAGGTCTTCCAGATCGAGCGAGGAAATCCACTCGCCACCGGTCTTGATCACATCCTTGATACGGTCACGGATGTCGATGTAGCCCATGCCGTCGAGGGTGGCGACGTCACCGGTGTGGAGCCAGCCGCCCTGCCACAGCTCCTCGCTCTTTTCCGGCTCCTTGAAATACCCCATGGTCAGCCACGGCGCACGCAGCACCAACTCGCCCTGGGTCTCGCCATCGGAAGGAAGGAAGTTGCCGTCGCCATCGACAATCGCCGCTTCGACCAGTGGCACCGGCACGCCGGCCTTGATGCGGTAGGTGATGCGCTCGTCCTCACTGCCAGCCTGCAACTCGTCGTTAAGGTGCGCGGCGGATATCAGCGGGCAGGTCTCGGACATGCCGTACGCTGCGGTTAGCTGGATACCCCGGGCCAGGGCTGCCTGGTAGAGCGAACGGTTGAGCGCGCTGCCGCCGATGATGATCTTCCAGCCGCCGAAGTCCTGGCCCTGCGAGGTCGGGCAGTTGAGCAGCATCTGCAGAATGGTCGGTACGCAATGAGAGAAGGTGACCTTCTCCTCGCGCCACAGCTTGACCAGCATGTCTGGCTCGTAGCGCCCGGGGTACACCTGCTTCATACCGAGCATGGTGGCGGCGTAGGGAATGCCCCAGGCATGCACATGGAACATCGGGGTAATGGGCATGTACACGTCGTTGCTGCCCAGCAGGCGCACGCTGTCGATACTGCCGGTGACCGAAGCCTCGGCCAGCGTATGCAGCACCAGTTGCCGGTGGGTGAAATACACGCCCTTGGGGTTGCCGGTGGTGCCGGTGGTGTAGAAGGTGGTGGCCACCGAATTTTCGTCGAAGTCGGGGAAATCGTAGTGCGGGCTGGCAGCGGCCAGCAATTGCTCGTATTCGCCCACCAGGTTGGGTAGCTCGGCGGTCTTGTCCGGGCCATCGGTCAGCAGCAGGGTCTTGTCGACGGTGGTCAGCTGCCCGGCAATACCCTGGTAGAGGCCGACGAAATCGCTGTTGACCAGCACCACGCGGTCTTCGGCGTGGTTCATGGTGTAGAGGATCTGCTCGGGCGACAGGCGCACGTTGATGGTGTGCACCACGGCGCCGATCATCGGGATGGCGAACATGCATTCCAGGTAGCGGTGGCTGTCCCAGTCCATCACCGCCACGGTGTCACCGGCCTTTACTCCGGCCTCGGTCAGCACAGTGGCCAGGCGTGCGATACGTTCGTTGAGCTGTGGATACGTCAGCCGCAACTGGTCGCGATAGACGATTTCACGGGTCTTTTCATAGCGGCTGCCAGACATCAGCAGGCGCTTGATCAGCAGTGGGTAGGCGTAGGCGCCCTCGGCGGGCTTGATGATGCGGGTCTGCAACATGGGTATCCCTTTTCTGAAAAGCGAGCCGGACAAGTCTGACAACTACTGTAGTGCCGCAATGTGACGGCTAAATCAGCCGAAGGAATGATTTGCGAGCCAAAGGTATGAGTGGCAGGCGTTGACGGGCGGTAACCCCGGGCTAGACACTGCGCCTGTAGACGCGGGCGTGCCCGCGAATGGCCATAACACCAATATCCCGCCCAGCCACCGGAGCCCCCCATGCCCAGCCCGCGTCGCGCCGTGTTTCTTGATCACCACTCCCTGGACCTTGGCGACCTCGACCTTTCGCCCCTGAAGCAGCAGTTCGATGAATTCGAGCTGTTCGCCGCCACCCGTCCCGACCAAGTGGCAGAGCGCCTGCAAGGCGCGGTCGCAGTGATCAGCAACAAGGTCATGCTCGACGCCTCCACCCTGGCCGCAAACCCGCAACTGAAGCTGATCCTTGTGGCCGCCACCGGCACCAACAATGTCGACCTGGCAGCGGCGCGCGCCCAAGGCATCACCGTCTGCAACTGCCAGGGTTACGGCACACCGTCCGTCGCACAGCACACCCTCGCCCTGCTGCTGGCCCTGGCCACCCGACTGTGCGACTACAACCAGGCAGTAGCCGACGGCCAATGGGCCAAGGCCAGCCAGTTCTGCCTGCTGGACTTCCCCATCATCGAGCTGGAGGGCAAAACCCTCGGCCTGCTCGGTCACGGCGAGCTCGGCGGCGCGGTGGCGCGGCTGGCCGAGGCCTTTGGCATGCGGGTACTGAGCGGGCAGATTCCCGGCCGCCCGGAACGTGACGACCGGCTGCCACTGGACGAACTACTGCCGCAAGTGGACGCCTTGACGCTGCATTGCCCACTGAACGAGCACACCCGGCATATGCTCGGTGCCCGCGAACTGGCCCTGCTCAAGCCCAGTGCGCTGGTGGTCAACACTGCCCGTGGCGGCCTGATCGACGAACAGGCGTTGGCCGACGCCCTGCGCCAAGGCCACTTGGGCGGCGCGGCCACCGATGTGTTGAGTGTGGAGCCGCCGGTCAACGGCAATCCGCTGCTCGAACCGGGCATCCCGCGCCTGATCATCACCCCGCACAGCGCCTGGGGTGCGGTAGAGTCGCGCCAGCGTATCGTCGGCCAGCTCAGCGAGAACGCCCAGGCCTTCTTCGCCGGGCAGCCACGCCGCGTGGTCAGCTGAGCCCGGCGCCCGCCTCTGCTACACTGCGCCACTTTTTCCAGGAGGCGTCGTCCATGGACCCGCGCAGTGAAGTGTTGCTCCGCCAGGCAGAGCTGTTCCAGGGGCCGCTGCTGATCGCTGGCGCCCCCGCCGACGGCCTGCTCGCCCAATTGCCTCAGGCCAAGGCCTGGACTTGGCACGCCGGCGAGCAGGCCATGCTCGACAGCCGCTTCGCCGGCCGCAGCCATTTCGGGGTCGAGCCGCCTGAAATGGCATTCGACAGCGCCGTGCTGTTCCTGCCCAAGTCCCGTGAGCTGGCGGCCTACCTGCTGAATGCCCTGGCATCGCGCCTGGCCGGTCGTGAGCTGTACCTGGTCGGCGAAAAACGCGGCGGCATCGAAGGCGCGGCCAAGCAGCTACAGGCCTTTGGCAAACCGCGCAAGCTGGACAGCGCCCGCCACTGCCAGCTATGGCAAGTGACCATCGAGCAGGCACCCGAGGCCAAGCCACTGGCAAGCCTGGCCGAGCACTTCGAGCTGGCGCTGGAAGACGGCCCTTTGCAGGTGGTCAGCCTGCCGGGCGTATTCAGCCACGGCCGCCTCGACCGCGGTACTGCCCTGCTGCTCAAGCACCTCGACGGTCTGCCAGTCGGCCATGTGCTGGACTTCGGCTGCGGCGCAGGGATATTGGGCGCCACGGTCAAGCGCCGTTATCCACAAAGCCGGGTAACGCTGCTGGATGTGGACGCCTTCGCGGTAGAAGCCAGTCGCCTAACGCTGGCTGCCAACGGCCTGGAGGGTGAGGTGATCAGCGGTGATGGCATTGATGCGGCACCTGCCGATCTGAGCCTGATTCTGAGCAACCCGCCGTTCCATACCGGGGTGCACACCAATTACCAGGCCTCGGAGAACTTGCTGAAAAAATCTGCCGTTCATCTGCGAAAAGGTGGGGAAATGCGCTTGGTCGCCAACAGCTTCCTGCGCTACCAACCGCTGATCGAAGGGGCACTGGGCAACTGCCAGGTACGCGACGAGGCCGACGGCTTCCGTATCTACCGCGCAACCCACGGATAAAAAACAGCACTTGCCGAAAGCGTTTTGCCTAGGCAGAATCCGCACCGTCCTAGGGGAGTAGTCTCCCGCGAGCGCACTGCTCGCCCGGTACGCGTCAACATACTTGGTCCACAGACCATGGCGCGTGCGACCCACCATGCCAGCCTGCATGGAGAGATCCGCGTAGACGGATCCAGGGTTTGACAAGACCTATGACACGCACACCTTACCCGGGGCGGGGAGGCTGTACGTGTCATAGCCGTGTCGACCCGCCCCCGTAGGAATCCTGATGCTGGAATCTCTGTTGGTCCCCACCGCTATCGTTGCCTTGGCCGAAATCGGCGACAAGACGCAACTGCTCGCTCTCATTCTTGCTGCCCGCTTCCGCAAGCCTTGGCCAATCATCGCCGGCATCATCGCCGCCACCCTGGCCAACCATGCGGCGGCCGGTGCCGTGGGCGCCTGGTTTGGCAGTTTCTTCAGCGACTCGGCCCTGCACTGGATCCTGGCCGCGAGCTTTACCGCCACCGCGCTGTGGACACTGGTACCGGACAAGATGGATGACGAGGAAAACCCGGCACGTCGCTTCGGGCCGTTCCTGACCACGCTGATCGCGTTCTTCCTGGCCGAAATCGGTGACAAGACCCAGGTTGCAACCGTGATGCTGGCTGCGCAGTATCCGCACCTGATCATGGTCATTATCGGTACCACGCTGGGCATGCTGATTGCCAACGTGCCGGTGGTTCTGGCGGGTAACTTCGCGGCAGACAAGCTGCCACTGACGCTGATTCGTCGCCTGGCGGCCACGGCGTTCTTCGTGCTGGCGATCGTGGCCGTCTATTCGGCGATGAAGGCCAGCGGCTGGATCGGCTAAATGCTGAAGGGGCCGCTCTGCGGCCCCTTGCAGCCTTACTGCTTGGCCGCTGCCTGATACAACGGCATCACTTTCGGAATCGCTGCCTGCAACGAAGCGATACGGCTTTCAGAAGCCGGGTGAGTGCTCATGAACTCTGGCGGTGCGCCTTCGGAAGCCTTGCTCATCTTGTTCCACAAGGTGATCGCGGCATTCGGGTCATAACCCGCACGGGCCGACAGTTCCAGGCCGATCAGGTCGGCTTCGTTCTCGTTGGCCCGGCTGTTGGGCAGGGTCATGGAGTAGTTCACCACGGCATCGGCCATGGCCATGGTGCCCTCGCCCAGGCCCAGGAGGGCACCGGCACCCTGGCGGGCCATTTGCACGCCATAGGCCTTGGACATCGCCTCACGGCTGTGCTCACGCAGGGCGTGGGCAATTTCATGCCCCACCACGGCGGCAATTTCAGCATCGGTGAGCTTGAGCTGATCGATCAGCCCGGTGTAGACAATGATCTTGCCGCCTGGGCCGCAGTTGGCATTCAGCTCGTCGCTCTTGATCACGTTGACTTCCCAGTTCCACTGCGCGGCATCCGGGCGGAACTTGGGCGCCTGGGCAATTAGGCGGTTGGCGATGACCTGCACGCGTTTGGCATCGGCGCTGGACTTGTCGAGCACACCCTTGCTCGATGCTTCGCCCAAGGTCTGCTGGTACGACTGGGCGTACATCTGGTTGACCTCATCGGTCGAAAGCATGCTGAACATGTACTGCTGGCGCTGTACGCCGACAGCACCGCCGCTGGTGGTGTTCACCGCCTGGCAGCCGGCCAGCAGGATGCCAGCACTCAACAGGCTGACAACAAAAGACTTACGCATGAAAACACTCCCTATCCACATGCGGCGTATCCTAGGCCGACTCGCCTGTGGCTGCCATAGCCGCAGGGAAGATTTTATCGACCAGCGCATCAGGCTGGGGTCAGGCACTCCGGCGCATCCAGCTTCGGGTCATTGACGAAATTGGCCAGGGCCCGCTCGCGCAGCTGTGCCGCAGGGCTGGCCAACAACTCGTGCAAGCGGGTAACCGGCGTATCCGGGTCGAGCCAGGCCGCCTGCCCCGCCTCATCCAGTATCAGCGGTCGACGCTGGTTCATGGCCGCCTGGGTCACCACCGCACAGCTAAGCCACACCTGATCCTGCACGGGATAGGCCTCCCACACCGCCGCAAAGTACAGCGACGAACCCTCCCCCGGGGTCAACCAGTACGGGCGTTTACGCACGCTGCCACGCCACTCGTAAAAGCCGTTGGCCGGCATCAGGCAGCGGCGCTGGCGAAACGCCTCGCGAAACATGGGTTGCTCGGCCAGCGTTTCGGCGCGGGCATGGGCGGGGGTGCGGGACAGGTCGGTAAGCCAGGCCGGGGTCAGCCCCCAGCGCGCCTTGGCCAGTTGCAGCTGGCCGTCGAGCTGGCGCTGGATCAGCACCGTGGCACCGGGAGCAATGTTCCATTGGGCCGGCTGGCCTTCAGGAAAACCAGGCAGGCTGGCCAGCGCCTGGGGCCAGCGAAACAGGGCG
The DNA here is from genome assembly GCF_043103635.1 of Pseudomonas sp. yb_9. NCBI lineage: Bacteria > Pseudomonadati > Pseudomonadota > Gammaproteobacteria > Pseudomonadales > Pseudomonadaceae > Pseudomonas > Pseudomonas sp. yb_9. The sequence goes on from NZ_JBICKA010000061.1 coordinate 71,689, forward strand.
TAACGTCCACACATGGGCGAATTCAGAACCTAGCAGATCAAGGTACCGGGGAAACTCTCCGGTTCGTCGCCAACCAGTGGCTGGGCATCATTGTACGCATCGATCAGTTGCCGTGCGTACTCGGCCTGCTCATCCGCTACCGCAAGCCCCAGCAAGCCTTGCATCGGCAACTCGCCCACGCCGCCCATTAGGTCACGGCCCACCAGTTGCACGTCGACACCCTCACTGGCCAGCATCCCGATCAGCATTTCGGCTTCGAGCAGGTTTTCCGGTTCATAGATCCGCCGCATCAGTCGTTCTCACCGAAGACATCCAGCATCCACTCCTCGCCATGAACCTGCAGCACGAAGCGGATAGGCTTGCAGCATACCTGGCAGTCCTCGATGTACTCCTGATCGCCGCCGGACAGGTCCACCGTGGTTTCGACTTCTTCGCCACAATAAGGGCAATCGTAGATCGCAGTTTCCAGCATCGCGGCCTCCGGGGTGACTTATGCGTATAATTGCCGGTCTATTTACAGGGCCAGTGTGTGTCCGAGCCGTTTTTCGGAGCCCGCCCCTACCTTATTACCCTAGCCGTTTCCAACAAGAGAGCATGATGGGCGAATTCGATGCCATCCGACCGTACGACGACGCTGAGGTCCCTGCCGTTCTGGCACGCCTGCTCAGCGACCCGGCATTCCTCGATATCCTCACCCACTTCCGCTTCCCGCGTGCGGCCGGTGCTCTCGGCTGGTTGCTCAAACCGCTGATTGCCCGCCGCCTGCGCAAGGAATTCGCCGGCGTTACCTGCGTGTCCACCTTGCAGGACAAAGTCGAGTACTACGTCGACCAGACTATCGACCGTGCTACCGACGGCGTCACCTATTCGGGCGTGGAGCAGCTCAAGGCCGGCACTGCCTACCTGTTCCTGGCCAACCACCGTGACATCGTCATGGACCCCGCCTTCGTCAACTATGCGGTGTACCACGCCGGCCTGCCCACGCCGCGCATCGCCATTGGTGACAACCTGCTGCAAAAGCCCTTTGTCAGCGACATGATGCGCCTGAACAAAAGCTTCATCGTGCACCGTTCGATCAGCGGCCGCCGCGAGAAGCTGGCGGCTTACCAGTTGCTCTCGGCCTACATCAACCACTCGATCCGCAACGATGCCACCTCGATCTGGATCGCCCAGGCCGAAGGGCGGGCCAAGGACGGTGACGACCGCACCGACTCGGCGATCCTCAAGATGTTCCACATGAGCCGCAAGGACGAGCCGTTCGGCGCGGTGATCCAGAGCCTTAACCTGACGCCCGTGTCGATCAGCTACGAATACGACCCGTGCGACCAGGCCAAGGCCCGCGAGCTTTACATCCGCGCCACCACCGGCACCTACAAGAAGGCGCCGGGCGAGGATGACAACAGCATCGCCAAGGGCATTACCGGCTACAAGGGCCGGGTGCACATCAACTTCGCCCCACCGGTGACCGAATACCACGAGGACACCAAGCAGCTGGCGGCGGAAATCGACCGGCAGATCCTGGGTGGTTACCGGCTATTCCCGGTGCATTACCTGGCATATGCGATGTGGGACGCCAAAGATGAAGCGCTGCAGGTGCCAAGCGCCGAAAAAGTGTTCCCGGCTGATGAGCTGGCCAAGGCCAAGGAAGAATGGCAGCGCCGGCTGGATGCCTGCCCTGAAGAGCAACGGCCATACCTGGTGGTGCAGTATGCGACACCGGTGCGTAACCAGTACCAGGTCAGGCAACAAGCGCCGGTCGCCTGATAGATTGCTGGGGGCTGCTTTGCGGCCCCAATGGCTCTCAGACCCAGGTACTGAACCAGGACAGCAACAACGCCATCGCCAGGCACGAGAAACCGAGGATATAGAAGTACTTCGGCACCCGCAGGTCGAACGCGTCCACAATCCCCTCATCCACCGCCATGTATTCACGGGTCTCGGCATCACGCCGCCGCGCACTGTGCAGCAGCAACCCACCCGGACAGGTCAGCAGCAGCGCCAGCAGGTTGATCCACTTGGCGGGGTGGGCGGACAGAAACCCCCAGAGCACTTGCAAGGACATCAGGCGACCTCGGTGTGAGCAGCAACAAAGGCCCGCATTTTACCCAAGTTGCACCCCGGTACCCTGCGTGGGCGACAAAGTGTCATTAAATTTCATCTGTCATTAGCTCGTCATCAGAACAGGCCACCCTATCGGCCTTTCATGACCCGGAGCTTGTTCATGTTGCACGCCGAAAACCAGGACCGCCTTTACCTCGTCGCCCAGAGCGATGAACAACAGGCGCTGATCGATGGTTTTGCCATCAACGTGCAGGACCGCCAATGGCTCGTCTACTGTGCGCTAGGCGGGCACGTGCACGAAGACTTGCCCGAAGTAGATGCCGGAACCGGCTTCAGCCTGCTGGATTTCCACATAGAAGCGGCTTGAACCTGCACAGACAAAAAAACCCGCTGCCGGGCACCCAGGCAGCGGGTTTTCTTTTATTGCCGAAGGCTTACTGCCCCAACACCTGCCCGATGGTCGGGTCTTTGAACATACGGGTCAGCGCATCGCTCAGCACATCGCCCACCAGCTGGGTGTTGGTGTCCTGGTTCGGCGCCATGCCGAAACGCTGGTCCAGCGAAGCACCGTAACGGCCGCTGTAGCTGCGGCCGCCGTTGCGCACGTCGGCACGGAAAGTGGCGCCGATGGTGGCTTCGGTCACGTACAGGTTGTCTTTGGGCGACTGGTATTTCAGCTCGGCCAGGGTCACGGTCAGCTGCGGTGCGTTATAGGCATTTGGCGTCGGGGTAAAACCGAGCAGGCGCACGGCCGCTTCGGCCTGGGCTTGCAGCTTGGGCACCACGTCATTACCGCTGACGCTGATGGTGCTGGTTTCAGGGTACATGCCACCACGGGTACCCAGGGACTGCGAAGCCCGGCCGTCAACCACCCGGACCACCACCGGCTGGCCATGGCCGACCGGCGTGAGCTGGGCCTTGAGCGTGGGTTGCGGGTTGAGTTGTTGCGGGCTGTGGGCACAACCGACCAGGCTGAGGCTGGCCACGGCGATCAAACCGAACAACAGACGTTGCAACATGCGCGTTTCTCCAGAAAATGCGGCTAAGGCGCACAGTATACCTAGGCACGCATCGACCAGTCATCGGTCCGGCCCGCTTGTCACAATCGTTTCATGGCCTCGCCCTTATCCTTGCGCCAAGCCCTCACGCAAAGGACTCCCCGTCATGGCCTCGCTCTGGACGCTGCTCTTCCAACGCCCGCGCCACAATGCCTATGCCCGCCTCGATGCCCACGGCAAATGCGTGGCCTTCAAGCAATGCGGCCAGGCACCCAGCGGCAGCGACTGGGTCCGGATTGGTGAAATCCGGTTGGCCTGGCTGGGCCACGAACTGCCTGCCGACGCCCGGGTTTGCGCCCGCGCAAGCCGCCGCTGGCACCAGCGCATCCTCGCGGCCTGACAAACGCTGCAATAAAAACCACGAATGGCGACATTTCTGCCCGCGACATCGCTATAATCTCCCCCCGATTATAAGGACGTCTCCTGATCGGGCCCCGCACTCGCCGATTGACCCCGGCAACTTCACCGCTTCGCCCACAGAGAGCCTTCCACTCAGGTCTTGCATCGGCTGTCGTGCCTGCTTTTCCGGCCCTTCACACTGCATGAACCTGCGGGTTGCCATCGCGCAGTCCCCCTTTGAGGTTCACGTCTCCAAAAGAGCGTGAAAAAACGGTTTTCACAACTTCACAAGAGTGTGGCGAGCAAATGAACAGTCTGGCATGTGCAAAAGCGGCAGATGTGTCCCGAACAGCCCTGAACAGGCGGCAAATGCGCTCATCCCGTATGAGTGTCTGAACCGTTCCATAACGCACGCACGACACCTTGACCATAAGTCGAATTGCCGCACCTGTGGCAAACGGCGTTCAATACCCGAACCCGAAGACTGATTGGCGGTGTCCGCGGAAGTTGCAAGAACTGCGAAAAGTCGGACATGGCGACCCTGGCGAACCCAGGTCCTATGCTGTCAATTAGGTAGCTGTAGATTGTGGAGACGCGTTAAATGGCGCAGAACGAATCGGTTGATGTGGTACTGGTAGGCGCGGGCATCATGAGTGCCACCCTGGCCGTACTGCTCAAGGAGCTCGACCCGACCCTGAAGCTTGAGGTCGTCGAGGCGATGGACTCCGGAGCCGCGGAAAGCTCCAACCCCTGGAACAACGCAGGCACCGGCCACGCCGGTCTGTGCGAGCTTAACTACACGCCCCAGGCCGCCGATGGCAGTATCGACATCAAGAAGGCCGTGCACATCAACACCCAGTTCGAGGTTTCGCGCCAGTTCTGGGCTTACCTGAGCAAGAAGGGCAACTTCGGCTCGGCACGTGCGTTCATCAACCCTGTCCCGCACCTGAGCTACGTCGAAGGTGACAAGGGTATTTCCTTCCTCAAGAAGCGCTTCGAATTGCTCAAGCAGCACCATGCCTTCGCCGACATGGAATACACCGAAGACAAGGCCGTGATGAACGACTGGATGCCGCTGATGATGCCTGGCCGCCCAGCCGACCAGCACATCGCCGCTACCCGCGTGGCCAAAGGCACCGACGTCAACTTCGGCGCCCTGACCAACAAGCTGCTCAAGCTGCTGGGCGACTCGCAGGACGCACAGGTCAAGTACAGCAAGAAGGTTGTCGGCCTGCGCCGTAACGGCAGCGGCTGGACCGTGAGCATCAAGGACGTCAACAGCGGCGGCAGCCGTGAAGTGGACGCCCGCTTCGTCTTCCTCGGCGCCGGTGGCGCGGCCCTGCCGCTGCTCCAGCTGTCGGGCATCCCGGAAAGCAAAGGCTTCGGCGGCTTCCCGGTCAGCGGCCAGTGGCTGCGTTGCGACAACCCGGAAATCGTCAAGCAGCACCAGGCCAAGGTCTACAGCCAGGCCGCTGTGGGCGCCCCGCCGATGTCGGTACCGCACCTGGACACCCGCGTTGTGGACGGCAAGACTTCGCTGCTGTTCGGCCCGTATGCTGGCTTCACCACCAAGTTCCTCAAGCACGGTTCGCTGATGGACCTGCCGCTGTCGGTACGCATGGGCAACATCGGCCCGATGCTGGCCGTGGCCCGCGACAACATGGACCTGACCAAGTACCTGGTCAGCGAAGTGATGCAGTCGATGGAGCAGCGCCTTGAGGCCCTGCGTCGCTTCTACCCGCAGGCCAAGGCCGAAGACTGGCGCCTGGAAGTGGCTGGTCAGCGCGTGCAGATCATCAAGAAAGACCCGAAGAAAGGCGGCGTGCTGCAGTTTGGTACGGAGCTGGTCTCGGCCCAGGACGGCAGCCTGGCCGCACTGCTCGGCGCATCGCCAGGTGCTTCGGTCACCGTGTCGATCATGCTGGAACTGATCGAGCGCTGCTTCCCCGAGCAGGCCAAAGGTGCCTGGGCTGCCAAGCTCAAGGAAATCTTCCCGGCGCGCGAGAAGGCGCTGGCGACCGATGCCGCTCTGTACCACAAGATCAGTGCCGACAACGACGTGGCGCTCGACTTGGTGGAAAGCAGCCCGGCAGCCAAGCATTACGCTTAAGCCGGCCTGAAACGAAAAAACGCCCCTCGGGGCGTTTTTTTGTGCCTGGCCCGTTATCAGCCGCGGGCGTTATCGATGATCTCGATGTACTCCGGCGCATTGCGCTGGTCGGCAATCTGCTCGACGAAGGTCTTGCCGTGCTCGTCCTTGCCATCCAGGTCCAGGCCCGCTTCGACGAAGAAGCCGACAAAGCGCTCGAAGTCATCGACGCGCAGGCCACGGTAGGCCTTGACCAGCTTGTGCAGCGACGGCGAGGTCACGCCATCGGCCGGCTCGAACTGAAGAAACGACTTGATGTAGTCGTCGCTGATTTCGTCACCGATTACCTGTTTCTTGTCTTTACGCATTGCCGACTCCAACTGGACCATCACGGAATTTCGAAGGCCGGCAGTGTACCCCCCGCAGGCCGCGTGCCTCAACGCGTACGTACGGTACCGGTGTGCAGGTCGGCCCAGATATGACCGTTGCCATAGGTCAGAAACTGCACGTAGAGCGTTTCGTTGCGCAGCAGGTCCATGATCACCCGATAGTCGCTGACCGGGTAATTCAGGCTCAGAGTGCGGTTTTTTTCGTCATACACGGGTTTCTTCAGGCTCTTGGCCGCCTCACCATCGAACGTCAGCAGCACCTGGGCAATGGTCGCGCCCTTGCTCAGCGGCTTGCCTTTCAGGCGCACCTGCAACGAAGACGTGATCGGGATCGGCTGCTGATCGGACTGGCGCTGGGCACCCACCACCACGGAGTAGTCGGTCACTTGCAGCAATTGCTGGCCGGTCGGCGCCTCCTGGCGTAAAGACAGGTCGTCAGGTGGCAGGAACTGACTGTGCAGCGGTGCGGCGGCGAGTGGCAGGCTGACTGCCAGCAGGAGGGGAAGAATCGCACGCATGTGAGGCTCCTTGTATGAAGGAGCACTCTAGCATGCCGTGTGCAGGCACTATCAATCGAACTGCGCGCGCATCCAGGCCTGGTACTCGGCGACACCCTCTTCGCCTTCACGCGGCGCCCAGTGCGCATGCTCGCCCTCGCCCACTGGCCGATAAGGCCCGGCCTTGCATTCGAACAGCATGCTGTCTGGCTCCAGCACCACCAGGCCATGGTAGGTGCCCGGTGGCAGGTCCACGCCCAGGCAGTCGCCGCCCGCCTGCAGCACCCGCCTGGCGGTTACCACGCCCTGCTCATCGAAGATCAGCAGGCCCAGGCGGCCCTTGAGCACGATCAGGGCTTCAGCCTTGTCGTCGCTCAGGTGGCGGTGCGGCGGAATATAGGTACTCGGCTGCAGCCCCACCGCCATGCGGTGGCAAGGCTCTTCCATCTCATGGAAGGTGTGATGCTGCCGCCCGCGCGGGTTGGCGGCAGCCTTTTCGGCCAGCCCGGCGAACAGCGATTGGTCGATGAACGCAGGCTGGCGCACGGTCACAGCCCCTTGACGGCGAAGATGCCGTTCGCGTTGCGCCAGTAGCCTTTGTAGTCCATGCCGTAGCCGAAGATGTAGCGGTCGACGCACGGCAGGCCCACGTAGTTGGCCTTGAGGTCCGGGCTGGCCTTGCGGTCGTGGTCCTTGTCGATCAGTACCGCAGTGTGCACAGAGCGTGCGCCGGCATGCTTGCAGAACTCGATGATGGCGCTGAGGGTGTGGCCTTCGTCGAGGATGTCATCGACGATCAGCACGTCACGGTCGATGAACGACACTTCCGGTTTGGCCTTCCAGAACAGCTCACCGCCGCTGGTCTGGTTACGGTAGCGGGTGGCGTGCAGGTACGAAGCTTCCAGCGGGAACTGCAGGTGAGTGAGCAGTTTGCCGGCGAAGATCAGGCCGCCGTTCATCACGCAGAACACCACCGGGTTCTTGTCGTGCAGGTCTTTGCAGATCTGCTCGCCGACGTTGGCGATGGCCGCTTCGACTTCGGCTTCGTTGTACAGGCAGTCAGCTTCACGCATGACTTGACGGATATGCTCGAGATCGGCGGACATGGCGCTCTCCGGGGGGTGCATTTTGGAAAAGCGGGCAAAGGTACGCATCCGCTCGTCACAGATCAAGCATTTATGGACTAACGTCCTGAATGACCAGACGACAGCACAGGCTGAATAGATTAATCTAGCGCGGTTTTTTTGCCCGCCTTTCGGAGCCCCCCTATGCCCACTCGTGAGATCCGCCATCCGCTGATCCGCCACAAGCTCGGCCTGATGCGCCGTGCCGATATCAGCACCAAGAATTTTCGCGAACTCGCCCAGGAAGTCGGCGCGCTCCTGACCTACGAAGCCACCCAGGACCTGCCACTCGAAACCTACGAGATCGACGGCTGGTGTGGCAAGGTGCAAGTTGAAAAAATTGCCGGCAAGAAAATCACCGTGGTGCCTATCCTGCGCGCCGGCATCGGCATGCTCGACGGCGTGCTCAGCCTGATCCCGGGCGCCAAGGTGAGCGCCGTCGGCGTTGCCCGCAACGAAGAAACCCTGGAAGCCCACACCTACCTGGAAAAACTCGCGCCGGATATCAACCAGCGCCTGGCCCTGATCATCGACCCGATGCTGGCCACCGGCGGCTCGATGGTCGCCACCATCGACCTGCTGAAAAAGGCCGGCTGCAAAGAGATCCGCGCCATGGTGCTGGTTGCCGCGCCAGAAGGCATCGAAGTGGTGGAAAAAGCCCACCCGGATGTGCAGATCTACACCGCCTCGATCGACCAGCGTCTGAACGAACACGGCTACATCGTGCCAGGCCTGGGCGATGCCGGTGACAAAATCTTCGGCACCAAGCAAAAGGACGCCTGACCATGCAGGACGGCTTCAACGACCCGCTCTGGCGCCAGGTCGTTTCGGGCGCGCAGATGCTCTTCGTGGCATTCGGCGCGCTGGTGCTGATGCCATTGATCACCGGCCTCGACCCGAACGTCGCGCTGTTCACCGCCGGCATCGGTACCCTGCTGTTCCAGCTGGTCACCGGCCGCCAGGTACCGGTGTTCCTGGCCTCCAGCTTTGCCTTCATCACCCCGATCATCCTCGCCAAGGGCCAATTCGGCCTGGCCGAGACCATGGGCGGCGTGATGGCCGCAGGCTTCGTGTACACCTTCATGGGCCTGATGGTAAAAATCAAAGGCACCGGGTTCATCGACCGCATGCTGCCGCCGGTGGTGATCGGCCCGGTGATCATCTCCATTGGCCTGGCCATGGCACCGATTGCTGCCAACATGGCAATGGGCAAGGCCGGTGACGGCAGCGTGCTGCTACCGTACAAGACCGCCATGATGATTTCGATGCCGGCGCTGCTCACTACGTTGATCGTCGCCGTTTTCGGTAAAGGCATCTTCCGCCTGGTGCCGATCATCGCGGGCGTGCTGGTGGGCTTTGCCCTGTCATTCGCCTTTGGCGTGGTCGATACCGCCAAGATCGCGGCTGCGCCGTGGCTGGAGATTCCCAACTTCACCGCACCGGCGTTCAACTGGCAGGCCATCCTGTTCATCGTTCCGGTAGCCCTGGCTCCAGCGATCGAGCACATTGGCGGGGTGATCGCGGTGGGCAGCGTGACCGGCCGTGACTACCTGAAAAAGCCTGGCCTGCACCGCACCCTGCTGGGTGACGGCCTGGCCACTACCGCAGCCGGCCTGTTCGGTGGCCCGCCCAACACCACCTACGCCGAAGTGACTGGCGCGGTGATGCTGACCAAGAACTACAACCCTAAGATCATGACCTGGGCGGCGGTCTTCGCCATCACCCTTGCATTTATCGGCAAGTTCGGCGCGCTGCTGCAGAGCATCCCGGTGCCGGTGATGGGCGGCATTCTGTGCCTGCTGTTCGGCTCGATCGCGGCAGTGGGCATGAACACCATGATCCGCCACAAGATCGACCTGGCCGAAGCGCGCAACCTGGTGATTGTGTCGGTCACCCTGGTGTTCGGTATCGGCGGCGTGCTGATCGGCAGCGGTGACGGCCCGGATGACTGGGGCCTGAAAGGCATCGCCCTGTGCGCCATCGTGGCGATTGCCCTGAACCTGATATTGCCGGGCAATGATGGCTGGAAGCACAAGAAGCTGGATGATCAGTTGCCTTGATCCAGCTTTAACCTGAACCGACCTCTTCGCGGGGAAACCGCGAAGAGGTCGGTTCAGGCAACCATCAAATTAGGCCTTTTCGCACATCTGCGCCAACACCCTCACCCACTCGGGGTGATCATTCAGGCACGGCACCAGCACCAGCTCCCGCCCGCCAGCCTCGACAAACTGCTCGCTGCCACGCATGCCGATCTCTTCCAGCGTCTCGATGCAATCGGCCACGAACGCCGGGCACATCACCAACAACTTCTTCACCCCTGCCTTGCCCAACTCATCCAGCCGCGCTTCGGTATAGGGCTCGATCCACTTGGCCCGCCCCAGGCGCGACTGGAACGACACCGACCACTTGCCATCCGGTATGCCCATCTTCTGCGCAAAGGCCTTGGCTGTGGCCAGGCACTGCCCGCGGTAGCACACCGCACGCATCTCGGCGCTGGCATCCTTGCAGCAGTCGGCTGCCTGGAAGTCGTGTTTGCCGGTCGGGTCCAGCTTCTTCAGGTGCCGCTCCGGCAAGCCGTGGAAGCTCAGCAACAGGTGGTCGTAATCCTGCTCCAGGTACGGACGCGCGCTGGCGGCCAGCGCCTCGATGTAGTCCGGATGCTCGTAGAACGGCTGCAGCACGCGCATCTGCAACGGTAACTGACGCTCGTTGACCGTCTGCCTGGCCAGCTCGACCACAGTGGTCACCGTGCTGTCGGCGAACTGTGGATAAAGCGGTGCCAAGGTCACCTTGCGTACACCCTGGGCCGCCAGGCGCTCCAGCACGTCTGGCAGGGCCGGCTGGCCATAGCGCATGGCAATTTCCACCGGGCCGTGGGGCCAGTGTTCGACCATGGCCGCCTGCAGACGACGGGTCAGCACCACCAGCGGCGAGCCCTCCTCCCACCAGATCGAGCCATAGGCATGTGCCGACTGCTCCGGGCGCTTGACCAGGATCAGCGACACCAGTAGCCGCCGCACCGGCCAGGGCAGGTCGATCACGTACGGGTCCATGAGGAACTGGTTGAGGTAACGGCGTACATCGGCCACCGAGGTGGAGGCCGGGGAACCCAGGTTGACCAGCAGCAAGGCGTGATTGGTCATGCAGCGTCCTATGTCAGAGGCGGCTGGACAAGTTGTCCAGGGCCGATTGCAGATCGTTGAAGCGGAAGGTGAAGCCAGCTGCCAGCAAACGTACCGGGCGAGCCCGCTGGCCGCCCAGCAGCAAGGTCGACAGCTCGCCCAGGCCAGCCTTGAGCAGCAGTGCCGGCACCGGCAGCAACGCCGGTCGATGCAGGGCACGCCCCAGGCGCCTGGCAAACTCGCGGTTGCGCACAGGCTCAGGGGCGCAGGCATTATAAGGACCGCTGGCATCCTTGTGCTGCAAGAGAAAATCAATCAGGGCGACCTGGTCGTCTATATGGACCCACGGCATCCACTGCCGACCATCGCCCAAAGGCCCGCCCAGCCCTAGCTTGAAGGGCACGCGCAGCCGCGACAAAAAGCCGCCATCGCAGGCCAGCACCAGCCCGGTGCGCACCAGCACCACGCGGATGCCCTGTGCCTGGGAACGCAGGGCCGTTTCCTCCCAGGCAATACACAACTGGCTGGCAAAATCTTCACGCACCGGCGGTGTTGCCTCGGTCAGCTCGCGCTCACCGCCATCACCGTACCAACCGACCGCAGAGCCGGAGATCAGCACGTCTGGTCGCTGCTCGCGGGTACCCAGCCAGCTCAGCAACTGCTCGGTCAGGGTAACGCGGCTGGCCCACAGCAGGTTACGCCGGGCTGCTGTCCAAGGCCGGTCGGCAATCGGCGCGCCGGCCAGGTTGACCACCGCATCGAGGTGATCGTCCGCTTCCAGCTGCTCCAGGCGGGCAATGCCACGCACACCACTGCCACACATTTTCGGCACTTGCTCAGGTCGCCGGCTCCACACCGTCAGGCGATGGCCTTGACCAAGCCAGTGCTGGCAGAGGTGCCTGCCTATCAACCCGGTACCGCCTGTCAGCAATATATGCATGGCTGTGTCCTCGCAGAATGCGGCGGTGGTCTATTTTTAACATCAAGGCACTTTTTTGACCCGACGCTCTCGGATAAACATAGGCCAACCTGCCCGCCAAAGCGGAATAACCTTATACAAAAATTCTGGATTGTACAGGTTTGCCTGACAGCGTAGTCTGCTTACAGCAAGGTTTGAAGAGGCCATCATGACAGTACCTATCGCCATCATCGGGGCCGGTATCGCCGGCTTGTCAGCTGCCCAGGCCTTGCAGAAGGCGGGGCAATCCGTGCATTTGTTCGACAAAGGCCACGGCAGTGGCGGGCGCATGGCCAGCAAGCGCAGCGAAGCCGGCGCGCTCGACCTCGGCGCGCAGTACTTCACTGCCCGTGACCGGCGTTTCGTCGAGCAGGTACAACAGTGGGTTGCCGCTGGCTGGGCCGAGCAGTGGAAGCCGCAGCTGTACAATTACCGTGACGGCGAACTTACCCCCTCCCCCGACGAGCAGACGCGCTGGGTGGGCGTGCCCCGCATGAGCGCCATCACCCGTGGCCTGCTCAAGGATGTGACGGTGAACTTCGGCTGCCGCATCGCCGAGGTGTTCCGCGGCAAACAGTACTGGCACCTGCAGGACACCGAAGGCTGCAGCCATGGCCCCTACAGCCGCGTGGTGATCGCGGTACCGGCACCGCAGGCTACGCCGCTGCTGGCTGCCACACCAAAACTGGCTGCCGTGGCCGCTGGCGTGCAGATGGAGCCCACCTGGGCCGTCGCCCTCGCCTTCCAGGCGCCGCTGGATACGCCGATGCAAGGCTGTTTCGTGCAAGACAACCCGCTCGACTGGCTGGCCCGCAACCGCAGTAAACCCGGCCGTGACGAGCAACTCGACACCTGGGTGCTGCACGCCACGTCTGACTGGAGCCGGCAACACATCGACCTGCCCAAGGAAGAAGTGATCGAACAGCTGTGGGGCGAGTTCGCCGAGCTGGTCGGCTGCGTGGTGCCCGCACCTACCTTCGCCCTGGCCCACCGCTGGCTCTATGCACGCCCCAGCAGCAACCACGAATGGGGCGCACTGGCCGATGCCGACCAGGGCTTGTACGCATGCGGCGACTGGTGCCTTTCCGGGCGCGTCGAGGGCGCGTGGCTCAGCGGCCAGGAAGCGGCACGGCGACTGCTCGAACACCTGGAATGATGTAGCGCCGTACAAAAATAATGGTTTGCATAACGTCAGTGCTGTGCTGGAATAAACCTGTACAATTTTTTTGTCATGTACAGGTTTACCGGAGGCAGCCATGCACGACCCTTCCCCCCACAGCAAGCCGCGTATCGCCATCAGCGCCTGCCTGACGGGTCAAAGCGTGCGCTATAACGGCGGCCACAAGGCCTCCGACCTGTGCCTTACTCAACTGGAAAAACATTTCGACTGGCAGCCGGTGTGCCCGGAAGTGGCAATCGGCCTTGGTGTTCCCCGTGACCCTATCCGCCTGGTAGGCAACCCCGATCATCCCGAAGTGGTCGGCACCCGCAACCCCGGCATGGACCTGACCGGCCCGCTGCGCACGTATGGCGAACAAATGGCCGACGAGCTCGACGACATCTGCGGCTACATCTTCATGCAGAAATCACCGTCTTGCGGGCTGGAACGGGTCAAGGTCTATCAAGACAACGGTCACCCGGCCTTCCAGGGAGGACGCGGCGTCTATTCGCAGGCGTTCTGTGTGAAACGCCCGGACCTCCCCGTGGAAGAAGAAGGGCGCCTGCACGACGCCGTGCTGCGAGAGAACTTCATCAGCCGCGTGTATGCCTACGCCGAGTGGCAGCGCCTGCTGGCCGAAGGCCTTAGCCGTGGCGCGCTGGTGCGCTTCCATTCGCGTTACAAATACCTGGTGATGGCCAACAACCCCCAGGCCTACCGCACTCTCGGGCGCCTGCTCGGTAGCATGAGCCGCGATGACGACCCGCAAAGCATCGGCCCGCGCTACTTCAGCCAACTGATGCAGGCCCTGCGTCGCTGCGCCAGCCGCGGAACCCACAGCAACGTGCTGCAGCATCTCTGCGGCTATTTCAAGGACAGCCTGACGCAACAGGACAAAGCCGAGTTGCAAACAGTCATCAGCCAGTACCAGCAAGGCGTGGTGCCGCTGGTCGTTCCGCTGACCCTGCTCAAGCACCATTTACGCAACCACCCTGACCCCTACCTGCAGCAGCAAGCGTACCTGCAGCCACACCCGGAAAGCCTGGGCTTGCGCAATGCGGTCTGAGAGCTTGCTGCCCATCGGCGAACTGGCCCGCCGCACTGGCGTCAACCCGGTCACCCTGCGCGCATGGGAACGCAGATATGGCCTGCTAAAGCCCCAGCGCACTGAGAAAGGGCATCGCCTGTATCCGCTGGAACAGGTCGAACGGGTCGAGACCATCCTTGGTTGGCTGCATCGAGGGGCATCGGTCGGCCAAGTGCGCGAATTGCTCGAGCAACCCACCAGCACAACACCTCCAAGTGGAGACTGGCAGGCCAGGCAGTCATTGTTGATAGAGGCTATCGCCAACCTATCGCAACGTGCACTCGATCAACAACTCAACCAGGCCATGGCCCTGTACCCAGCCGTTACGCTGTGCGAGCAATTACTCATGCCGCTGCTCGACCTGCTCGACCTGCGCTGGCGCAATTACTTCAATGCGCAGCTGGAGCAGGTTTTTTTCCACAGCTGGCTGCGCAGCAAACTTGGCGCCCGGGTCTACCACGACAACCAACTGTTGCAGGGCCCTGCTGTGCTGCTGGTAGAAGACAGTGAGCGTGCCTTCAGCCCCGGGCTATGGCTATGCGCCTGGCTGTTGACCAGCAATGGCTTCCCGGTCGAGGTGTTGGAACACCCTGTCACCGGCCTGCACCTGCAACGCGCCGTAACCGCGCTCAACCCCCGCGCCGTGCTGCTGCACCTGGGGCCACGCATTGATGGCAAGGCACTGCAGCGCACCCTGCTCAGCCTGAACGTAGCAACCTTGGCCGGTGGCCCGACGCTGGCGCTGCATGAAGCCCAGCTGCGTGCCCTCGAACTGCCCAACCTCGCCCTGTTCGACACCCCCCAGGCGGCATTGCGTTTGCTCCAAACCCATAACCGCCAGCCTGTAGAGACCATTGCACCATGCACTTGACCTGGCTGCGCAGCGACCTGCGCATCAATGACAATACTGCACTCAGTGCCGCCAGCGAGCGCGGCCCGACCATCGCACTGTGGCTGGTCAGCCCCGGTCAATGGCAGGCCCACGACGATGCTGCCTGCAAAGTCGACTTCTGGCTGCGCAACCTGCGTGATGTGCGCCAGTCGCTTGAAGGCCTGAATATCCCGCTGTTGATCCGTACCATCGACACCTGGGACCAGGCCCCCCATGCCGTGCTCGAGGTATGCCGCCAACATCAGGTGCAAAGCGTGCACTGGAACGAAGAATACGGCATCAACGAGCAGCGCCGCGACGATGCCACCCGTGTCCTGCTGGAGAAGTCAGGTATCCAGGCCCACAGCTACCTCGACCAGCTGTTCTTCCGCCCTGGCACCCTCCTTACCCGCAGTGGTGGCTACTTCCAGGTCTTCAGCCAGTTCAAGAAAACCTGCCTGGAGCACCTGCACCGCAGCCTGCCAGCCATGGCCCACCGGGTGAAGCGCCAGGCACCGCTGCAGATCGACAGCGACCCTGTTCCGCACCATGTGGAAGGCTTTGAAATACCTGCACAGACCTTGCGTGAGCATTGGCCGTCAGGTGAAGCCGAAGCGCAGGCGCGGTTATCTCGCTTTCTCGACGAAACCATCGACGACTATCAGTCACTGCGAGACCTGCCGGCCAAGCCCGGCACCAGCCAGCTTTCCGCGTACCTGGCCGCTGGCGTGATTTCGCCACGCCAATGCCTGCACGGCGCACTGGCGAGCAACCGAGGCGAGTTCGACAGTGGCAGTACGGGCGTGCAAACCTGGATCAATGAGTTGCTTTGGCGGGAGTTTTACAAGCACATCCTTACCGGTTATCCGCAAGTCTCGCGCCACCGCGCCTTCCGCGCCCAGACCGAAGCCCTGCCCTGGCGCGATGCACCGGCAGACCTGGAGGCCTGGGAACAAGGGCGTACCGGCTTCCCGATCATTGATGCTGCCATGCGCCAACTGCTGCACACCGGGTGGATGCATAACCGCCTGCGCATGATAGTCGCCATGTTCCTCAGTAAAAATCTGCTGATCGACTGGCGTAAAGGCGAGCGGCACTTCATGCGCCACTTGATAGACGGCGACCTGGCCGCCAACAACGGCGGGTGGCAATGGAGCGCATCCACCGGCACTGACGCTGTCCCCTATTTCCGGATTTTCAACCCCGTATCGCAGTCGCAGCGCTTCGACCCGGACGGGCATTTCATTCGGCACTGGCTGCCGGAAATGTGTGAGGTGAATCGAAAAAGTATTCACGAACCAGTGAAATCTGTGGATCTTTTTGCTAATACTTTGTATCAACATCCTATTGTCGATCTCAGTAGCAGTCGTCAGCGTGCACTTGAAGCGTTCAAGGGGTTACCGCGCAGGCAGGATTAGGGGATTAAGTCGTGCCTAACTCACGCAGTTTTTGGGTGACAGGCGCCAGCAAGGGATTAGGTCTGGCTTTGGTGGTACAGCTGCTCGAACAGGGGCATCAGGTTGCCGCCAGCGCTAAGGAAAGTGACGAAGTAAATGCATTGGCAGCACAGCACGGTCGGCGTTTCTTGCGTCTGCCGTGGCAGTTGCATGTCGAAGGTAAGGCGGCGGATGCTTGCCAGCAAATCTGCCATGCGTGGTGCTCGCTGGATGGTTTGATCATCAACGCCGGCACCAGCGAATATGTGGCTGACGATGTGGCGGACACCGAGCTGTTCGAGGCGATCGTCTCCAGCAACCTGCTGGCGGGCGAGCTTTGCCTGGCCAGTGCGCGGTCGTTGCTGGCAAAAGGAAACTCGCCGCAGGTAATGGCGGTGTTCAACCGCTATTCGTCGTTGCAGTTGTATTCACCAACCCAGGTGAGCGCTGGCTGGAACAGCATGCCACAGTGGATGCGCGAGCAGCGCGAAGCGCTTGATGCGCAGGGGGTTCGGTTGACGGTCGTAGGACCACAGTCATTGAAGACATCTGTGACTGCGACGCCGGCTATACCCGAGGAATGGACACCACAGAGCGCAGCTAAAGAATTGCTCCGGCGTTGGCCATTGGGGGAGCCGGAACTGGTGCTGGAAACGTTGGACCTCAGTAGCCTGTGGCCGCTGCCACAAAGGTAGATGATGCAGTGCCTGAACTGGCCCTATCGCCGGCAAGCCAGCTCCCACAGGGTCATCACATTGCTTGAAATGTGCACATTCCTGTGGGAGCTGGCTTGCCGGCGATAGGGCCGGTGCAGGAAAAATCAGAGCGCCATGCGGTAATGCAGGCTGTAGCTCTCTACCCCGTCGTTGGGCTCTTTGATACCGGCGTTGGAGTAGTGAATCGCACGGACTCCGATCTCATGCCCACCGGCAAAGCGCAAGCCAAAGCCGATGCGGTCTTCGAACTGGAATGCCGAGCCCAGCTCGTTGCTTTCCAGTTCTGTGCTTGAGAACGCAGCCACACCAATCCCCGCCTCGATGTACGGCTTCACCGACTCGCCGGCAAATTCATAAACGAACACTGGCGCAAAAGACAAGCTATGGTTGCTCGCCGTCTTGTCGCCATCCCAATAGGTATAGGCCCCATCCCAGTAGCCAGTCAGGCGGCCAACGCTGGTTTGCCACCAGCTTGCGTCCCAGTTCGATTGCAGCCCCAACCGGTAGACCATGGTCGAATCACCGGTCTGCCCTACTGAAAACGAAACGTCGGCAGCTTGCGCCGACAGTGCTTGCCCCAGGGTGAAGACGGCAGCCGCCGCCAAGCCGAGCAGTTTCTTCATGAGAAACATCCTTCATTGCTGTTATTAGTGTCCGCCTCATGTCAGGCAAAGCGGTAGAAAGCGAAAGTGGCACGATAGTTCAGCTATTTTTCACGTTTTTTTTACAACGCAAAGCTTTGCACATCGTCGGACTTATGCCACAGCACAGGTAGGATATTTCTGAGGAGTTGAGGGTCAGCGCTGGTCCAGAAGCGGGTATCGCGGGCCGGCCCTTCGGCCAGCAGGTCTGCCGCCCCCAGCAACCGTTGCAGTTGACGCGCCACGGCGGCACCTGTGTCGATGACCGCCACGTCCGCCGGCACCAAGTCTGCCAGCAATGGGCGCAGGAACGGATAATGGGTGCACCCAAGAATCAGCGTATCGCAGCCCGCGGCCAGCAGCGGCTGGATATAGCCACGCAGCATCTGGCGCAATGCCGGGCTTGTCAGGTCGCCAGCCTCTATCAGTTCAACCAACCCAGGGCAAGGTTGGGTAATAACCTGCACATCGTTGGCAAAGCGGTCGAGCAAGGCGGCGAACTTGGCACTCTGCAAGGTTCCCGTGGTGGCCAACACACCGACCACCCCTGAGCGAGTAGCGGCCGCTGCCGGTTTCACGGCCGGTTCCATGCCCACCAGCGGCCAGGACGGATACAACTCTCGCAAGTCGGCCACCGCCGCCACTGTAGCGGTGTTACAGGCCAGCACCATGGCCTTGGCACCTTGCTCGTGGAAGAACCCGGCGATACGCCGGCAGCGGTCACGGATGTAGTCCGGCGATTTTTCGCCATAGGGCACATGGCCGCAATCAGCCACATACAGCAACGTCTCGTTGGGCAGCAGGCGCTGGATCTCGGCAAGCACGGTCATGCCGCCGACCCCCGAGTCCATCACGCCAATCGGCGCCGAACGGTTAGCCATCGCGCTTGCCACAAACCGAACAGGCCGGATCACGCTTGACGCGCAACTCACGGATGCGCGTGCCAAGGGCATCGATCAACAACAGGCGGCCCACCAGCGGCTCACCGAACCCAGCCAGCAGCTTCATCGCTTCCAGCGCCTGCAAGCTGCCCACCAGCCCCACCAGAGGGCCGATCACACCGGCTTCGCTGCACGTCAGCTCGGCTTCGCTGCCATGCCCGTACAGGCAGTGGTAGCAAGGGCTGTAGTCACGTCGTGGGTCGAACACCGACAACTGCCCTTCCAGGCGGATCGCCGCGCCGCTGACCAGTGGCTTGCCAGCCGCGACACACGCGGCGTTTACCGCCTCGCGGGTACCGAAGTTGTCGGAGCAATCCAGTACCAGGTCGACCGCCGCCACGGCGGCAGCGAGCGAGTCCTCGTCCAGTGCCTGGCGGTGGGCAACCAGGCTGATTTCCGGGTTGATCGCCTCCAGGCGCTGCAAGGCCGAGTCGACCTTGCTCATGCCCACGCTAGCGCTGTCGTGGATGACCTGGCGTTGCAGGTTGGTGAGGTCGACGGTGTCGAAGTCGGCCAGGTGCAGTTCTCCGACCCCAGCGGCGGCCAAGTACAACGCAACCGGTGAGCCCAGGCCACCGAGCCCGACGATCAGCGCCTTGCTCTGCTTGAGCCGCAACTGGCCATCAATGTCGATCTGGGCCAGCAGTACCTGCCGGCTGTAACGCAACAGTTCTTCATCACTCAGCATGGCAGGCGCCCCAGGGTAATGCGTTCATGGCCGCCCAGGTCCGTGCGGCTGGCAACCTCGATAAAACCGTGTTCCGCCAGCAAGGCGCGTACCGCTGCTGCCTGATCGTAGCCATGCTCCAGCAACAACCAGCCCCCGGGCAACAGGTGCGCAGGGGCCTGGGCAGCAATCACGCGCAGGTCGTCCAGGCCATCGACGCCAGCGACCAGCGCACTGCTGGGCTCGAAGCGCACGTCACCGGCCACCAGGTGCGGGTCTGCAGCTGCGATGTAAGGCGGGTTACTGACAATCAGGTCAAAACGCTCGCCGACCAGGCTGTCGAACCAGTGGCTTACCCGCACCTGGGCATTAGCCAGGCCCAGGCGCTGGCGGTTGCGCTCAGCCAGTGCAGCGGCCTCTTCCACCCGGTCAACCGCAGTCACCTGCCAGGCCGGGCGATCGCTGGCCAAGGCCAGGGCAATCGCGCCCGTACCGGTGCCCAGGTCCAGCACCTTGGCTGGCGAGGCGGGTTGCAGTTCGAGGGCCGTTTCGACCAACAGCTCGGTGTCTGGCCTGGGGATCAGGGTATGCGGCGCCACTTCCAGGTCGATCGTCCAGAAGCCCTGCTGCCCGAGGATATAAGCGACCGGCTCGCCGCCACGGCGTCGCTGCAGGTAACCCGCGTAAGTCTCGGCATCTTCGCTACTGACGATACGCTCGGGCCAGGTGTGCAGGTAACTGCGTGACTTGCCAATGGCAGCCGCCAGCAGCAGTTCGGCATCCAGCCGTTCGGTAGGCGATTCGGGCAACTGCGCGTTGCGCAGCAGGCTGGCGATGATGGTCATCAGTCCCCCAGGGCGGCCAGTTGATCGGCCTGGTATTCGGCCAGCAGCGGTTCGATCACCGCCTCCACGCCACCACTGAGGATGTCGTCCAGCGAGTACAGGGTCAGGTTGATACGGTGGTCGGTCACCCGGCCCTGTGGATAGTTGTACGTGCGAATGCGCTCGGAGCGGTCGCCAGAGCCCACCAGCAGCTTGCGTTCGCTGGCGATGGCATTCTGTGCTGCGCTGGTCTGCATGTCGTTGAGCTTGGCCGACAGCCAGGACATGGCGCGAGCCCGGTTCTTGTGCTGCGAACGCTCTTCCTGGCATTCGACCACGATGCCGGTAGGCAAGTGGGTGATGCGGATGGCCGAGTCAGTCTTGTTCACGTGCTGACCACCGGCACCGGATGCACGGTAGGTGTCCACGCGCAGGTCGGCCGGGTTGATTTCGATGGCGGCCTGTTCGTCCGGCTCGGGCAGCACCGCCACCGTGCATGCGGAAGTGTGCACACGGCCCTGGGATTCGGTCTCAGGTACGCGCTGGACGCGGTGAGCACCCGACTCGAATTTGAGCTTGCCGTAAACGTTTTCACCCTCGACACGGGCGATGATTTCCTTGTAGCCGCCGTGCTCGCCTTCGTTCTCGGACAGAATCTCCAGGCGCCAGCCACGCTTTTCAGCGTAGCGCGAGTACATGCGGAACAAGTCGCCAGAGAAGATCGCCGCCTCGTCGCCACCGGTGCCGGCGCGGATTTCGAGGAACACGTTGCGACCGTCGTTAGGGTCTTTAGGCAGCAGCATGCGTTGCAGCTGCGCCTCCAGCGTCAACAGTTGCTCTTTGGCTTCACGCACCTCTTCCACGGCCATTTCGCGCAGGTCCGGGTCACTGTCCTTGAGCAGCGCCTGGGCGCCTTCGAGGTCGTCCTGCACTTTGCGCCACTCTTTATAAGCAGCGTAGACCGGCTCGACCTCGGCGTACTCACGGGAATACGCGCGAAAGCGTGTCTGGTCGGAAATGACCTCGGCGTCACCGAGCAGGGCGGTGAGTTCTTCGAAGCGGTCCTGGAGGATTTCCAGTTTGTTCAGCAGCGACGCTTTCATTGCGGGGATTTGTCCGTGGAGCCCTCGTTGAGGGCAAAGAGTTCCTGGGCCATGGCCAGCGCATCGAGGCGGCCCTCGGCCGAGAGCTTTTTCAACTGCACGCTGGGCGCATGCAAGAGTTTGTTGGTCAGGCCCCGGGCCAGTTGGGCCAGCACGTCTTCGGGGTTGCCGCCGTTAGCAAGCAGGCGCTGGGCTTTTTGCAGTTCTTCGTCGCGCAGGCGTTCGCTTTGCTGGCGATAGGCCTTGAGCACATCCACCGCAGCCAGTTCACGCAGGCGCAGCATGAAGTCTTCGGCGCCCACCGACACCAGCTCTTCGGCAGCCTGGGCAGCGCCCTGGCGGCTCTTGAGGTTTTCCGCCACCACGTCGTGCAGGTCATCGACAGTGTACAGGTAGACATCGTCCAGTTCGCCGACTTCAGGTTCGATGTCACGCGGTACGGCAATGTCGACCATGAAAATCGGCTTGTGCCGGCGCTGCTTGAGCGCACTCTCGACCGCGCCTTTGCCCAGGATCGGCAACTGGCTGGCAGTGGAGCTGATGACGATGTCGCTGTTGGCCAGCTCCTGGGGGATGTCGGCCAGCAGCACGGCATGCGCACCGAACTGCTCGGCCAGCGTGCTGGCGCGCTCCAGGGTGCGGTTGGCCACGACGATACGACGTACGCCCTGCTCGTGCAGGTGGCGGGCGACCAGGGTGATGGTTTCGCCAGCACCGATCAGCAAGGCCTGGCTGCGACCCAGGTCGGCGAAGATCTGTTTAGCCAGGCTGACCGCGGCAAACGCCACCGAAACCGGGTTTTCGCCGATTGCGGTGTCGGTACGCACCTGCTTGGCGGCGCTGAAGGTGGCCTGGAACAAGCGCCCGAGCAACGGGCCGACGGTACCTGCTTCACGCGCCACGGCGTAGGCCGACTTCATCTGGCCGAGAATCTGCGGCTCGCCGAGCACCAGCGAGTCCAGGCCCGATGCCACGCGCATCATATGCTTCACGGCATCGTGCTCTTCGTGCACGTAGGCGCTGGCGCGCAGTTCGTCGAGGCTGAGGCGGTGATAGTCGGCCAGCCAGTGCAACACGGCGTCGGCGGACAGGTGGTCCTGCTCTATATAGAGCTCGCTGCGGTTGCAGGTCGACAGGATCGCCGCTTCGCGGCTGGATGTCAGTCGGCAGAGCTGCTGCAGGGCGTCTACCAGCTGCTCTGGGGTAAACGCCACGCGCTCGCGTACGTCTACCGAGGCAGTCTTATGGTTGATACCAAGTGCAAGAAAGGCCATGCAAGATCGCTGGTTGTGACGGGAAGCCGATAATTGTCCTCTTTCGCAGGTTTTTGGACAACCACCGTTCGCTAAGTGTTCGCCGATGCAACTGTTGTGATGCGGGCATCGAGCGCCGCCCGCGCGGCGCATCGCGAGCTGCGCTCGCTCCTACGTGTGTTTCGGGCCAATTATTCCTGTGGGATTTGCGCGCGGACGCCTTGGCGCATGGCGCAATATCGCGTCGTACAAACAAGGCGGTCGCGCGCGCCTGCCACAGGCGTTACTGGCCCGAAACACACGTAGGAGCAAGCGCAGCTCGCGATGCGCCGCGCGGGCGCCGCTCGATTTGCGCACAACCACACCTCTCAAGACATGCGCCTTGCCAACCTCACACATTCTGGAACCCTCCCCCCCCTCAAAGGTCGGAGTTAACCAGACGCAGCACAGGTGGGTTTTGCCCCCGCGCTTGTGTCATCATGCTCCGACCGCCGGTGAGTCCTCCTATAAGCCTTTCTATGAACAAACCATACGCATTGCTGCTTGCCTTCGCCCTGCTCCAGGGCTGCCAGAGCCTGGCCCCGCAAAAGGCCGAGCCTCCCGTCGCCGAGGCCGCAAAGAGCGAGGCCCAAAAGCCCATGGTGTATGGCTCGTTCAAGCAGGACACACTCTATAGCCTGCTGGTCGCAGAGCTGGCCGGCCAGCGCAACCGCTTCGACATCGCCTTGGCCAACTACACCGACCAGGCCGCCAAAACCCAGGACCCCGGAGTTTCCGAACGTGCCTATCGCATCGCCGAATACCTCGGCGCCGACGAGCCATCGCTGGACAATGCCCTGGTCTGGGCCCGCAACGACCCGCAAAACCTCGACGCCCAACGCGCCGCCGCCATCCAGCTGGCCCGCGCCGGCCGCTATGACGACGCCATGGCCTATATGGAAAAGGTGCTGCAGGGCCAAGGCGACACCCACTTCGACTTCCTCGCCCTGTCTGCCGCCGAAACCGACCAGAGCACCCGCGATGGCCTGCTGCAAAGCTTCGAGCGCCTGCTGGTGAAATACCCGAACAACGGCCAGCTGGTGTTCGGCAAAGCGCTACTGCTGAATCAGGACGGCAAGGCCGAAGAGGCACTGGAGCTGCTGGAGTCGCATCCGGCGCAAAACGGCGAAGTCGCCCCCATCCTGCTGCGCGCCCGATTGCTGCAGGCCCTGGACCGTGGCCCGGAAGCCCTGCCACTGCTACGCGGCGCTATCCGCGACAACCCGGATGACAAGCGCCTGCGCCTGACCTACGCCCGCACCCTGGTCGAGCAAGACCGCATCGCCGATGCCAAGGGCGAGTTCCTCAGCCTGGTCCAGCAGTACCCCGACGATGACGAACTTCGTTACTCCCTGGCGCTGGTGTGCCTGGAGAACAAAGACTGGGATGAAGCCGAAGGCTACCTGCAGGAACTGATCGAGCGTGACAGCAACGTCGACGCCGCGCACCTGAACCTGGGCCGCATCCGGGAAGAGCGCCACGACCCCGCAGGCGCCCTGCGCGAATACGCACTGGTCGGCCCTGGCCCCGATTACCTGCCAGCGCAACTGCGCCAGGCCGACATCCTGATTGCCAACGGCCGAGGCACCGACGCTTCGCGCCTGCTCGCCGAAGCCCGCGAAGCCCAGCCGGACCTCGCCATCCAGCTGTACCTGATCGAGTCGGAAAGCTACAGCAACAACAACAAGGACGCCCAGGCCAACCAGGTGCTTCAACAAGCCATCCAACGGTACCCGGACGACCTCAACCTGCTGTACACCCGCGCCATGCTGGCCGAAAAACGCGATGACCTGGCACAGATGGAGAAAGACCTGCGCGCCATCATCACCCGCGAACCAGAAAATGCCATGGCCCTGAACGCCCTGGGTTACACCCTGGCCGACCGCACTACCCGCTACAACGAAGCCAAGGCGCTGATCGACAAGGCCCACCAGTTGACCCCGGACGACCCGGCAGTGCTCGACAGCCTGGGCTGGGTCAACTATCGCCTGGGTAACCTCGACGAGGCCGAAACCTACCTGCGCCAGGCCTTTACCAATTTCCCCGACCATGAAGTGGCCGCCCATCTGGGCGAAGTGCTGTGGGCCAACGGCAAGCGCCGCGAAGCCCGCCAGGTGTGGGCCAAAGGCTTCGAGGCCCAGGCCGACAGCCCCATCCTGCGCAAGACCCTCCTGCGCCTGACCGGATCCGAGACCCTTTAACGCCATGTTCCTGCGCCATTGCATCACCTTCACCCTGATCGCCCTGCTGGCCGGTTGTGCCGGTTTCGGTAGCCGCGAGGCCCTGCAGGGCCACGGCAACCCACAACAGTGGCGCGCCCATAAAGAACAACTGAGCAGCCTCGATGGCTGGCAGATCAACGGCAAGGTCGGCATCCGCGCCCCGCGCGACTCCGGCAGCGGCACGCTGTTCTGGTTGCAGCGCCAGGACTACTACGACATCCGCCTTGCCGGCCCGCTGGGCCGGGGTGCCGCACGCCTGACCGGCCGCCCAGGTGGCGTGGTACTGGAAGTGGCCAACCAGGGCCGTTACGAGGCCACGAGCCCCGAAGCCCTGCTGGAAGAGCAGCTTGGCTGGCAACTGCCGGTGTCGCACCTGGTCTGGTGGGTACGCGGCCTGCCCGCCCCCGACAGCAAGAGCAAGCTGACCCTGGACGGTGACAGCCGCTTGGCCAGCCTCGACCAGGACGGCTGGCAAGTACAGTACCTGAGCTACACCGAACAGAACGGCTACTGGCTGCCCGAGCGCCTGAAACTGCACGGCAAGGACCTGGACGTGACCCTGGTGGTCAAGGACTGGCAGCCACGCCAGCTGGGG
Source organism: Pseudomonas sp. yb_9 (assembly GCF_043103635.1). NCBI lineage: Bacteria > Pseudomonadati > Pseudomonadota > Gammaproteobacteria > Pseudomonadales > Pseudomonadaceae > Pseudomonas > Pseudomonas sp. yb_9. The sequence continues at coordinate 96,880 of NZ_JBICKA010000061.1, forward strand.
CACTGATCACATGCAAACGCTCACCCTGCCCGCTCCGGCCAAGCTCAACCTGTGGCTGCACATCATCGGCCGCCGCCCAGATGGTTACCACGAGCTGGAAACCGTGTTCCAGTTTCTCGAGCATGGCGACGAACTGAGTTTCGCCCTGCGTGACGATGGCGTGATCCACCTGCACACCGAGATAGACGCCGTACCGCACGACAGCAACCTGATCGTGCGCGCAGCCCGCAAGTTGCAGGAGCAATCCGGCACCCCGCTCGGCGCCGACATCTGGCTGACCAAAGTGCTGCCCATGGGTGGCGGCATCGGTGGTGGCAGCTCGGACGCCGCCACCACCCTGCTGGCCCTGGCCCACCTTTGGCAGCTGGACTGGGACGAAGACCGCCTGGCCGCACTGGGCCTGAGCCTGGGCGCCGACGTACCGGTATTCGTGCGCGGCCATGCGGCGTTCGCCCAGGGCGTGGGCGAACAACTCACCCCTGTAGACCCGGAAGAACCCTGGTATGTCGTGCTGGTGCCGCAAGTGTCTGTCAGCACAGTAGAAATTTTTTCACATCCACAGTTGACACGTGATTCACTCCCCCTTAAGATGCGCCCCGTTCCCAAGGGAAACAGTCGAAATGACTGCCAACCGGTGGTAGAGCAGAATTACCCAGAAGTTCGCAATGCGTTGAATTCACTGGGAAAATTCACTGAGGCTCGACTAACCGGCACTGGAAGTTGTGTGTTTGGGGCCTTCCCAAGCAAAGCCGAAGCTGATAAAGTTCTGGCCCTTCTTTCAGCGACCCAAACAGGGTTTGTGGCGAAAGGAAGCAATGTTTCGATGTTGCATCGCAAGCTGCAAAGTCTGGTCAAGAAGTCGAGCGCATAAGCGTTCGCAGCAACAGATACAGGGGCGTCGCCAAGCGGTAAGGCAGCAGGTTTTGATCCTGCCATGCGTTGGTTCGAATCCAGCCGCCCCTGCCATTTTCCTTATACTCATCCAGGTATACCCTCAGCCTTCAGGTACTGCGCGTGTCCAAGATGATGGTCTTTACGGGGAACGCTAACCCCGATCTGGCTCGGCGTGTCGTACGTCAGCTGCATATCCCTCTCGGTGACGTCTCTGTCGGTAAATTCTCCGACGGTGAGATCAGCACTGAGATCAATGAAAATGTTCGCGGTAAAGACGTTTTCATTATTCAGCCGACCTGTGCTCCGACCAACGATAACCTGATGGAACTGGTAGTGATGGCCGACGCCTTCCGCCGCTCCTCAGCATCCCGAATCACCGCCGTGATTCCTTACTTCGGATATGCCCGCCAGGACCGCCGTCCGCGTTCGGCACGTGTAGCCATCAGCGCCAAAGTCGTCGCTGACATGCTCACTGTCGTGGGTATCGACCGTGTTCTCACCGTCGACCTGCACGCTGACCAGATCCAAGGCTTCTTCGATATCCCGGTCGACAACATCTACGGCTCGCCCGTACTGGTCGACGACATCGAAGACCAGCGTTTCGAGAACCTGATGATCGTCTCCCCGGACATCGGTGGTGTCGTGCGTGCACGTGCAGTCGCCAAGTCCCTGGGTGTCGACCTGGGTATCATCGACAAGCGCCGCGAAAAGGCTAACCACTCCGAGGTTATGCACATCATCGGCGACGTCGAAGGGCGCACCTGCATCCTGGTAGACGACATGGTCGACACCGCCGGTACCCTGTGCCACGCGGCCAAAGCCCTGAAAGAACACGGCGCTGCCAAGGTTTACGCCTACTGCACGCACCCTGTCCTGTCGGGCCGCGCGATCGAGAACATCGAGAAGTCGGTACTGGACGAGCTGGTGGTGACCAACACCGTTCCGCTGTCCGCCGCTGCTCAAGCCTGTGACCGTATCCGCCAGCTGGATATCGCACCGGTTGTCGCTGAAGCGGTGCGCCGTATCAGCAACGAAGAATCGATCAGCGCGATGTTCCGCTAAGCGGAACGCGTGTTGATGTGAAGCGCCCCGCCCCAACATGTGTTGGGGCGGGGCTTTTTTGCCATCCCCGTTGGCGCTGGTCGCAAACGCCCTCGGGGGGCTATTTTGGAGAAGCAAAATGACTGATTTCATCCTGAACGCCCAAGCGCGTACTGACCTGGGGAAAGGTGCGAGCCGCCGCCTGCGTCACTCGCAGAGCATCCCAGCCGTTGTCTACGGTGGCGATAAAGAAGCTCAATCCCTGACCATCCTGGCCAAGGAAATCACCAAGCTGTTCGAAAACGAAGCTGCCTTCAGCCACGTTATCGAGCTGAACGTTGACGGCGTTAAGCAAAACGTCATCATCAAGGCCATGCAGCGCCACCCAGCCAAGCAGTTCATCATGCACGCCGACTTCGTTCGCGTTGTTGCTGGCCAGAAACTGACCGCTGTTGTTCCAGTGCACTTCATCAACGAAGAAGCACCGGTCAAGAAAGGCGGCGAGATCTCCCACGTTGTTTCCGAGATCGAAGTTTCCTGCGAAGCCAAAGACCTGCCTGAGTTCATCGAAGTTGACCTGGCCAACGCCGAAGTCGGCACCATCATCCACCTGTCGGACCTGAAAGCTCCGAAAGGCGTAGAGTTCGTAGCTCTGGCCCACGGTGATGACAAAGCTGTTGCCAACGTTCACGCTCCACGCGTTGCTCCAGAAGCAGAAGGCGCTGCCGAGTAATCTACTCGCACGCCGGCGTTGATCGGGTTACAGTGCCGCGCGCCCTGTAACCCACCAACTCCAAGGAAGAGCCCCTGACGTGACCGCCATCCAGTTGATCGTCGGCCTGGGTAACCCCGGCCCCGAATACGAACAGACCCGGCATAACGCAGGGGCTCTTTTCGTTGAACGCATTGCCAGCGCCCAGCGTGTTTCGCTGACCGCTGACAAGAAATATTTCGGCCTGACGGCTAAGTTCAGCCATCAGGGCAACGACGTTCGTTTGTTGATCCCCACCACCTACATGAACCGTAGCGGCCAGTCCGTGGCGGCCTTGGCCAATTTCTTCCGCATCAAGCCGGAAGCGATCCTGGTGGCGCACGACGAACTCGACCTGCCTCCGGGCGTTGCCAAGCTCAAGCGCGGCGGCGGCCATGGTGGGCATAACGGCCTGCGCGACATCATCGCGCAGCTCGGCAACCAGAACGACTTCCACCGCCTGCGGCTTGGCATCGGCCACCCGGGCGACGCCAAACTGGTCTCCAACTTCGTCCTGGGCCGCGCGCCGCGCGCCGAGCAGGAGAAGCTCGACGCCAGCATCGATTTTGCCCTCGGCGTGCTGCCGGACGTGCTTGCCGGCGACTTCGCCAAGGCGATGCGCGAGCTGCACAGCCAGAAGGCCTGATTTCCTTTAGAGAGGGGAATACCCATGGGTTTCAATTGCGGCATCGTCGGCCTGCCCAACGTCGGCAAGTCCACCCTGTTCAACGCCCTGACCAAGTCTGGCATCGCGGCGGAGAACTTCCCTTTCTGCACCATCGAGCCAAACAGCGGCATCGTGCCGATGCCCGATGCGCGCCTGAATGCGCTGGCTGAAATCGTCAAGCCAAACCGCATCCTGCCAACCACCATGGAGTTCGTCGACATCGCCGGCCTGGTGGCGGGTGCGTCGAAAGGCGAAGGCCTGGGCAACAAGTTCCTCGCCAACATCCGCGAGACCGACGCCATTGCCCATGTGGTGCGCTGCTTCGAAGACGAAAACGTGATCCACGTTTCCAACAGTGTCGACCCCAAGCGTGACATCGAGATCATCGACCTCGAATTGATCTTCGCCGACCTCGACAGCTGTGAGAAGCAACTGCAGAAGGTTGCCCGCAACGCCAAAGGCGGCGACAAGGAAGCCCTGGCGCAGAAGGCCATCCTGGAACAGCTGATCCCGCACTTCACCGAAGGCAAGCCTGCGCGCAGCCTGATGAAGAACATGAGCGCCGAAGACAAGGCGGTCATCCGCGGCTTCCACCTGCTGACCAGCAAGCCGGTCATGTACATCGCCAACGTGGCGGAAGACGGCTTCGACAATAACCCGCACCTGGACGTGGTCAAGGCCATTGCCGAGGAAGAAGGCGCGGTGGTGGTGCCGGTGTGCAACAAGATCGAAGCAGAAATCGCCGAGCTGGACGACGGCGAAGAAAAGGACATGTTCCTTGAGGCCCTGGGCCTGGAAGAGCCTGGCCTGAACCGCGTGATCCGCGCCGGTTACGAACTGCTTAACCTGCAAACCTACTTCACTGCCGGCGTGCAGGAAGTACGTGCCTGGACCGTACGCGTGGGTGCCACCGCACCACAAGCCGCTGGCGTGATCCACACCGACTTCGAAAAAGGCTTCATCCGCGCTGAAGTGGTGGCCTATGACGACTTCATCCAGTTCAAGGGTGAGAGCGGTGCCAAGGAAGCCGGTAAATGGCGTTTGGAAGGCAAGGATTACATCGTCAAGGACGGTGATGTGATGCACTTCCGCTTTAACGTCTAAGCGCTAGCCTGCTGTAACCACAAACCCCTTGAGGCTTACGCTTCAAGGGGTTTTGTTTTGCCCGTACATGTACGTGCTTTGTGGGAGATGCTTGAGGCGGGCTTCAGAAATCCCCGCGCAAACTCAGCATGTAGCTGCGCGGCGTGCCGTACGTGGTACCGCGCGTCCAGTAGCCGGTCGAGTCGAAGTACTTGCGGTCCAACAGGTTCTCCATGTCCACGCCCACCGTCCAGTGCTTATCGAGCTTGTACGCCGCCCGTACATCGAACACCGCCCGGCCGCTGTTGCTCACACCGTTGTAGGCATCGTAGTAATGGGACTGGGCCGACACGCCGCCCCCGACGCTGAGGCGGTTCCACTCACCGGGCAGGGTGTAGTTGGTATTCACCCGCAACAGGTGCTTGGGCGTTTGCGCCGAGATCGGCCCACCCGTCTCTGACTGCGTGGTGTTGAAGGTGTAGCCTGCTGCCACTTGCAGGCCTGGCAGCAACTCACCGCTGGCCTCCGCTTCGAAGCCCTTGCTGCGGCTGATGCCATCGCTGTTCACGTAGCAACGGCCGGCAACGTCATTCGGGCAATTGCCGTCGTTGGCGTAGTCGCGAGTGGCGACGTCTTTCTGCTCAATGTAGAACAGCGCGAAGGACAGGTTCAGGCGCTTGTCGAACAACTCCCCCTTGATGCCGGTTTCATAGTTGGAGCCGATGGCGGGGTCGAGCAACTTGCCGCCAGCACTGCGGTAGCTGGCTTGGGGCATGAAGATGTCCGCATAGCTGGCGTACAGCGACCAGTTGTTGTTCAAGTCGTAGATGGCACCTACAAATGGCGTGAACTCGTGCTTCTGTTCATTGGTGCTTTTACGCTCGCCATCCCAAGCCTCAGTCTTGTACCAGCTCAGGCGCCCGCCCAGCACCAGGCTCAGGTCCTCTGTCATGTGCAAGCGGGCATTGAGGTAGGTCCCGTAGCGGGTGTCGAAGGTGTCATCCTGGTAGTCCCAGCCTTGGCGCGAAGGCTCGGGGACAATGCTGTGGTCCGGGTCGAACACATTGAGCGGGATGGGGCTGTCCAGCTTTACCATGGCGTCCTTGTCGTTCATCTTGCGCCTGGACCAGTTGGCCCCCAGTGAGAGCTGATGGCTCAGACCGAAGGCCTCGAACTCGCCGTCCAGGTGGCCGTCCACCGCGTTGGCGGTGACATCGAACTTGTGAAAACTGGTGTCGTTGATCATCGGCCCCGTGGGGCTGCCGTACTCCAGCGTATCTTCTGCACTCCACTCGATGGCACTGCGGTTGTAGCGGCTTTCGGAATGCGACAGCGCCAGCTTGCCAGCCCAGCTGTCGTTGAAGCGGTGGTTCAGGTCGGCAAACACTTCATCGGTACGGGTTTGCAGCGTGGCCCAGTCCTGGCCCAGGAAGGTGGAACGCTTGAGGTGCGGATTGCTGCCGTCGGGGTTGTTCGGCAGGCCCAGCACACTGTAACCATCGATGCGCGAGGTTTGCCGGCGCAAGCCCAGGGCCACGGTAGTGGCGTCGCTCAGGTCGCCTTCGACAATGCCGTACAGCAACGGCCGCTTGGCCTTGCTGACATCGGTGAAGTAGCCACGGTCCTCGTAGGACGCCACCATGCGGCCACGCAAGGAGCCTTCAGGATTCAGCCTGCCACTGGCGTCCAGGTCGAGGCGGTAGTAATCCCAGGAGCCCGCGCGGGTGGTCACGGACAAACGCGGTTCAGCAGTCGGGCGCTTGCGCACCAGGTTCACCGCGCCCCCGGGGTTACCTGCCCCCACCAGCAGGCCCGAGGCACCGCGCAGTACCTCGACACGGTCGAACACCGCCATGTCGGGGATCATCCAGCCGGTGTAGGCATAGGCCTGCCCGGCCACGCCGTCGACCATGTAACTGTCGTCGGTGATGTCGAAGCCACGGGAACTGAAGTGGTGGTTGCCATAACCACGGTTGGCGCGGGTGATACCTGTGGTCTGGGCCATCACCTGGTCCAGTGACACCAGGTTCTTGTCGTCCATCAGCTTGCGCGTGACCACAGTCACCGACTGGGGGGTGCGCCGTAGCGACTGAGGGGTTTTGCCGATGGTCACGGCACCTGTGGTGTACGAGCCTGAACCCTCGGTGGTTTCGCCCAGGCCCACGCTATTGATATTGGTGGCCCCCAGCTCCAGCGCGCCTTTGGCATCGACCGCCGGCACCACACTGAAGGTGCCACTGCCGGTGACGATCAGTTGCAGACTGCTGCCCGCCAGCGCCTCTTGCACGGCTTGCAGGGCGCTCATCTCACCCTGGATGGCAGATGCCTGTTTGCCGACGACCAAGGCGGGGTCCAGCGACATCACCTGCCCGCCTTGGCGGGCAATGGCGTTGAGGGTGTGCGCCAGGCTGGCGGCGGGCAGGTCGAAACGCAGCAGCTGTTGCTGCGCGGAACCTTCTGCCCAGGCGAAGGCCGTTGGCACGGCGGCCAGGGTGATGGCAAGGGCGAGGGGCCAGGGTTTGAACACGTGGATACTCCTGAATTTTTGCTGTTATCAGGAGAGAGGTGGGACGAGCGAAAAAAACCGGACACGAATGATAAAAATTTTCATTCAATGACAGTCACCGTTAAAAGATCGGCGGCCATGAACGCCTCGTCAGCGCGCTTCGATCAGGGTCATCCAGGGGCCATAGCGCTCCACCCGTATCGGCATGGTCTCTTCAAGGGCAGCCAAGGTGCGCTCGCTGTCATCCAGCGGGAACACGCCCTGCACGCGCAAGTTGCGCACCTGTGGGCTGACGCGGATAAACCCGGGGCGATACGGGCGAAGTGCGTCGATCACTGCCGCCAAGGGTTCGTCCAGCACGCTGAGGTGGCCCTGGACCCAATCGGCGCGGTAGGCCTGGCCGGTAAGCAACGGCTCGATGCGTTGAGCGTGCAACAACGCCGCTTGGCCCTCCTGCAGATCCCGTTCGGTACCACTGGGCAGCGACGCGTGCACGGCATGCTCCAGCACCACTACACGTGTGGCATCGGCCAGTTGCTCGACCAGAAAACGCGTGCCCAACGCGCGTACATCACCTTGGTCGCTGCGCACGATGAACGGCCGGGCAGGGTCTGCCGCAACCTGCACCACCAGCCCTCCTCTGTACAGGCGTAGCAGGCGACGGCCGTCGGAAAAGGCCAGGTCGACCGCCGTGCCGGCATTCAGGGTCAGCCGGCTGCCATCAGCCAACGTCAGGCTACGACGCTCGCCAGTGCCGGTACGGATATCGGCAGTCAATGCCTGGCCGGTGTCGCTGCGGACTGCAAACCACAGGCTGCCACCCAGCAGAGAAAGCCCGGCCAATGCCCGTAGCACATCACGTCGGCCTGCTTCAGGTTCCAGCAAGGTATCGCGCAAGGTACCGGGGGCCCGACGCACCACCTCAAAGTGCCCGCCCAGGCCGCGCTGCAATTGCTCCCAGGCGTGGGCGTTGGCCGGGTCGTGCCCCAGCCACTGCTGGAACAGTGCCTGTTGCCGGGCGTCGTCACGCCCGGAGCGCAGGCGCACCATCCAGGCAATGGCCTGCTCGGCAGCCGGGCTCAGTGCATGGCGACTCATGATTGCACCCCACTCAGGTAGCACTGGCGCAAGGCCTGTGTCATGTAGCGGCCGACCGTTCGTTCGGATACATCCAGACGTCGGCCGATTTCCGCGTAGGTCAGGCCATCGAGCTGGCTCATGAGAAAGGCCCTCTTCACCACCAGTGGCAACCCGGCCAGGCTACGGTCGATGGCGTGCAGGGCCTCCAGCAGCAGGTGCGTTTCCTCTGGCGAGGGCGCCAGCGCCTCCGGCAGCAGCATCAGCCGCTCCAGATAGGCCTGCTCCAGGCGTCGGCGGCGGAGGCGGTCGGAGATCAGCCGTCGGGCAATGGTCGAGAGGTAGGCTCGCGGCTGCTCGATGGACGCGGGGTCGACCCGGGCGGCAAGTAGCTGGCAGAACGTTTCGGCAGCCGTGTCCTCGGCGTCCGGGCGGTTGCTCAGTTGCCGATGCACATGCCGCAGTAACCAGCGGTGGTGATCGCTGAAAAACAGACCCAGCTTGCTGGTGTGGGATGCGGGCACGGGCGGGACCAGAAGTTAATGAGAATTTGTCGCATCTTATAGATAGGGCGCCGGAAGCGCTACCCGTCTCCAACACCTATTCTGTCAATCAGCACCCGCCTCCCCCAGAGCCCGCACCATGCCCGAACCAACCCGCTTCGACTGGCAACGCTGGTTACCTGGCCTGGTCACCTTGCTCCACTACAAGCCAGCCTGGCTGGCCAAGGACATCGCCGCCGGCCTGGTGCTCACCACCATGCTGGTACCCGTGGGCATTGCCTACGCCGAAGCGTCTGGCGTACCCGGCATCTATGGCCTGTATGCCACCATTATCCCCTTGCTGGCCTATGCCCTGTTCGGCCCCAGCCGCATCCTCGTGCTGGGCCCGGACTCGGCACTGGCCGCGCCAATCCTGGCGGTGGTGGTGCAGTACGCCGCCAGCGACCCGCAGCGGGCAATCGCCATCGCCAGCATGATGGCGCTGGTCGCCGGGGCGTTCTGTGTGATTGCCGGGCTGCTGCGCCTGGGCTTCATCACCGAATTGCTGTCCAAGCCGATCCGCTATGGGTACATGAACGGAATCGCCCTCACGGTGTTGATCAGCCAACTGCCCAAGCTGTTCGGCCTGTCGGTGGACAGCCAAGGACCGCTGCGAGATATCTGGAACCTGATTCAGGCCTTGCTTGCCGGCCAAGGGCATTGGCCAAGCTTCATGGTCGGTGGTGGCAGCCTGGTGCTGATCCTTTTGCTCAAGCCCTTCAAGCGGGTACCGGGCATCCTCATTGCCGTGGTGCTGGCCACGCTGGCGGTGAGCCTGCTGGGGCTCGACCGGCAAGGCGTGAAGGTGCTCGGCGAGTTGCCCCAAGGGCTGCCCGGTTTTGTCTTGCCCTGGGTCAGCGACATCGACCTGGTGGAGGTGCTGCTCGGTGGCATCGCGGTAGCGCTGGTGTCGTTCGCCGACACCAGTGTGCTGTCGCGCTCCTATGCCGCGCGCCTGAAAATGCCGGTCAACCCAAACCAGGAAATGTTCGGCCTGGGTATAGCCAACTTGGCTTCGGGGCTGTTCCAGGGTATTCCGATCAGCAGCAGTTCATCGCGCACGCCGGTAGCCGAGGCTGCCGGCTCACAAACCCAGCTCACCGGCATTATCGGCGCGCTGACGGTCACCCTGTTGCTACTGGTGGCGCCCAATCTGATGCAGCACCTGCCCAACAGTGCCTTGGCCGCCGTGGTGATTGCCGCCGCACTGGGCCTGTTCGAGTTCACCGACCTCAAACGTATATTCCACATGCAGCAGTGGGAGTTCTGGCTCTCGTTCACCTGCTTTGTCGGCGTAGCCGTATTTGGCGCTATTCCCGGTATCTGCATCGCCGTGGCCATCGCAGTGATCGAGTTTCTGTGGGACGGTTGGCGGCCGCACCATGCGGTACTGGGCCGGGTGGATGGCACGCGGGGCTACCATGATGTGAAGCGTTATCCACAGGCCCGACGCATTCCAGGGTTGGTGCTGCTGCGTTGGGACGCGCCGCTGTTCTTCGCCAACGCCGAGCAGTTCCAGAGCACAGTGATGGCGGCAGTGGACGCGTCGCCTACCCCGGTGCAGCGGTTGATCATCGCGGCGGAGCCAGTGACCAGTATCGACATCACTTCGGCCGACATGCTGGCCGAGCTGGACCGGGCGCTGGAAGCACGGGGGGTGGAGTTGCAGTTTGCCGAGATGAAGGACCCGGTTAAGGATAAGATGCGGCGGTTCGGGTTGTTCCAGCATATGGGGGAGAAAGCCTTTCACCCAACGGTGGGCGCGGCGGTGGATGCCTACCTGGATGAGAGCGGGGTTGACTGGCAACCCTAGGCAGCCCGAACCCGGCGCCGATCGATCCAGATCAGCATGGCACTGGCATACACCGACACCGCCAGAAACAGTGCCATGCGCACGGCAAACGCCTTGTACACATCCTGCCCGCCAGCACTGTCCTGCACCGACTGCCCCAGCAGGATCAACATTGTCGTCAGGCAGCTCACCCAGTACGCCGGGCTCTGCCGGTTCGGCACCACCTGGTACAGCCGCCGCGCCTGCCAGAGCGCGAACAGCAGCACCCACAGAAAAAACATCCACAGGTGCACGAACAGGCTCAACGCGCCCCACATCAGTATCGCCAGCAACCCGGCGAGCAATGTTGAGCCAACCAGCTCACGGCTGGCGTCCCGCGCGCGGGTTTCGCCGGCCTGTTGCCCCACACTCACGGCCTTCATGATCAGCGGCATGTACTGATCCGGAGCAATCAGCGCCAGCAGGAAGGTCGGCATCACAATCAACGTGGCGCGCAACGCTACCCAGCTGACATGCTCGCGCGCCTGCTGCCAGTCGAGTTCGTCATTTTCGCCAGGGCGAAACAACCGCTCGGTGATCTCCAGGCTACGCGCCTGGCGCTCGGCGTTCTCGCGCGCGATATCCAGCCGTGCCTCGGCCGTACGCAGGGCGAAGTAGGTGTCGGCCACTTGTGCACGCAACAGCAGCATGGCATCGGCGTAGTTGGCCCGGGAAACGAAGTAGGCCGCATCTGCGCTTTCGATGGCGCGGCTGAAGCGCCCCCAGAAGTCAATTTCCCAACCGATGTCAAAGCCCACGCTGGATTGCCAGAACACCGAGTCGCGCGCGGCTGCAGCGCCGGACTGGTCTTGCTTCAGGTACAGGCTCTGCGCGCTCAACTGTTGCAACTGTGGATAACGCCCGGTCTGCACGATGGCCCGCTGGGCCCGGGCTTCGGCGATGCGCAGGCCTACCACGCGAAGGTTGGTGTTGTGGGCATCGGCCTCGGCAATCAGCGCGTCCAGCATTGGGTCGGCGAACACCGTCCACCAGCGGCGCAGGTCGGGCGCCGCAGCGCTGCGTCCTGCCTGCTCCAGCAAAGGCGTGCTCCAGCCGGCCAGCCAAGGGGCCTGGGGCTTTTCGAAGTCCGGGCCAACCTGGGTGCAGCCGGCCAGCACTACCAGCAGCCCTAGACCATAGCCGTGCGTGGGCATGGCAGCCCCTGGCTCAGGCAGCAGGTGGTGCCGGTTGCTCCGGCACCTGCAGTGCAACCCATTGCCAGAACAACACGTAGGTGACGCCAAGGATCACCGGGCCGATGAACAAGCCGATGATCCCTTTGACCACCATGCCGCCCAGCGCCCCGATCAGCACCACCGGCATCGGCACGTCCACCCCTCGCCCCAGCAACAGTGGCTTGAGCACGTTGTCGGCCAGCCCGGCAACGAAGGTGTAGATCGCAAACACGATGGTCGCGGCGGTAAAGCCTTCGACGTTGAACACATAGATGATCACCGGCACCGTGACAAGTGTAGCGGGCGCCTGGGCAATCCCCAGCATGAGGATGACGATGGCCAGCATGCCGGCCCCTGGCACCCCTTTGACCACGAAGCCGACGCCGATCAGCAGCATCTGGATGAACGCAATGCCGATCACACCCTGGGCCACCGCACGAATGGTCGCGGTGCACAACTTGGCCAATGGCTTGCCCCGCTCCTCACCCGACACCCGCATGGCGATGCGCTGTGCCGCGATTTCACCACGGTCACCAAAGGCCATGATCACCCCGGAGATGATGATCGCACCGATGAACAGCAAAAAGGCCCCCCCGGCACTGGCCGCCGCCCCCAGCACCGTGCGCCCGGCGCCCTTGAGCTGGGGCATCCACTGGTTCAGCACACTGGCCATGTTTTCGGAGGCCGCCAACCAAAGGGCATGCACCTTCGGCCCGATCAGTGGCCAGGCCGACACGGCGTCAGGTGGGGTCGGCACGCTCCAGGCTCCGCTTTTGAGCAACTTCACCAGGCTGTCCACCGATTCGCCGATGGACATCACCACCAGGTAGATCGGCACCAGCAGCACCACCAGTACCAGCACCACCACCAGCGCCGCCGCATACCCCTGCTTGAGGCCGATACGGCGCTGCAGGCGGCAATGCAACGGGTACAGGGTGACCGCCAGGATAACCGCCCACAGCATCAGCTCCAGAAATGGCTGGAACACCTGAAAGGCAAAGATCACCAAGGCAGCCACCAGGCCGGCTTTGATCAGCACATCGAGCAAGCCCCGCGACAGGGCGCTGTCCAGCATGATACCCGGTTGCATGCTTCACCTCCGAACATTCGGTTCGTCATGTGCCACGGTTCAGTCGCTCGTTTCCGGGGTGGCCTGCACGGGGCTGTCGTCTCGTAACTGCCGCGCCAAGGCCATCATCACCAGCGGTACCACCGCCATCGACAAGGTAATGGCCAGCACCAGCACGTCATGCACCTGCCGAGTCAGCACCTGATGTTCCAGCGCCAGCTTGAACACCACGAAGGCAAACTCGCCACCCGAGGCCAGCACCACGCCCAGGCACAACGCCTGGGCCTTGTTGAGCCCGCCAACCGTACGCCCGAGGCCATACAGCAAGGGCAGCTTGATGGCGACCAGCAACACGGTCAGGCCCAACACCATCAGTGGCATGCCAAACAACAGGCGCAGGTCGGCACTCATGCCCACGCCAACGAAGAACAGCCCCAGCAGCAGGCCTTTGAGCGGCTCGATCTGGGTTTCCAGTTCGTGGCGAAATGGCGACTCGGCCATCAGCACGCCGGCCAGAAATGCCCCCAGTGCCATCGACACGCCCACGTGCTCCATCAGCCAGGCGGTGCCCAGCACCACCAGCAAGGCCGTGGCCGTCGACAGCTCGGGCAAGCCCGAACCCACCGTCCACTTGAATACCGGGGTCAACAGATAGCGACCAAAGACAATCAGCACGCCTATGCCGACAGCCACTGCCAGCAGTGGCCAGGCCCCTTCGTCGGCGGTGCTGACATCGCCCCCGAGCAGCGGCACCACGGCAATCAAGGGAATGGCGGCAATGTCCTGAAACAGCAGGATGGCCACCGCCAGGCGACCTTGCGGCTTGCCCAGGTCCTTGCGCTCGGCCAGTACCTGCAAGCCAAAGGCGGTGGACGACAGCGCCAGGCCCAGGCCCAGCACGATGGCAGCGGGTTTCGATTGGTCGAACAGCCCGTACGCCAGCAGCCCAAGCAGCACCGCAGTAAGCCCTACCTGCAAGCTGCCGATGCCAAACAGCGCCCGGCGCATGGTCCACAGACGCCGGGGTGAGAGCTCAAGGCCAATCACGAACAGCAGCATGACCACGCCCATCTCCGACAGCCGCGCCACGTTGTCCGGGTTGTCGAGCAGGCCGAACACCGAAGGACCAATCAGGATACCCGCCAGCAGGTAACCCGGTACCGCCCCCATTTTCAGGCGCTGTGCCAGCGGTACCAGAAGCACCACGGCCAACAGGAACACCACCGTCGCCTGCAACAGGCTGCCGTCATGTGGCATGAGCTCTTACCCTCGCAGCTCCCCACAGGGAGGGGTTCAGAAGCGTTGTTCGACGAACTTGAACGGGTAGGCCACAGCCTTGTACTTGCCGATCTTGCCGCGCTTGGGCAGCTTCACCACCTGGTCACGGGTGATGTCCTTGTACGGAATCCGGCTGAGCAGATGGCTGATGATGTTCAGGCGGGCGCGGCGTTTATCGTTGGAATGGGCCATGAACCAAGGCGCCCAGGCAGTATCCGACGCGGCGAACATGTCGTCACGCGCCTGGGTGTAGTCATCCCAGCGGGTATACGACTTGAGGTCCATGGGCGAAAGCTTCCACAGCTTGCGGCCATCGTTGATGCGATCCTGCAGGCGGCGGGTCTGCTCTTCGGCGCTGACCTCGAGCCAGTACTTGATGAGGATGATGCCCGACTCGACCATGACCTTTTCGAACACGGGCACACCGATGAGGAACTTGTCGACGAGTTCGTCGGAGCAAAAGCCCATTACCCGCTCGACGCCCGCACGGTTGTACCAGCTGCGATCAAAGATCACTACCTCGCCCGCTGCAGGCAAATGCCCCAGGTAGCGCTGCAGGTACATCTGGGTTTTTTCCCGCTCGGTCGGTGCCGGCAGCGCCACCACGCGAAACACCCGTGGGCTGACGCGCTCGGTAATGGCCTTGATGGTGCCGCCCTTGCCGGCGCCATCGCGGCCCTCGAAGACGATGCATACCTTCAGGCCTTTGGCCACCACCCACTCCTGCAACTTCACCAGTTCCACGTGCAGGTGCTTGAGCGCTTTTTCGTAGGCCTTGCCGCCCAGTTTTTCTGGCTGTTCCTGGGTGAGTTTCTTCCTGGACGGCTTCGACATGACACTCTCCTGAAGGGGAATGAAGAGTCAGTATGGTCGATTCATGACGGTTTGCCGCTTCGCTTGCCGGTTGAAGGGGGCTGCAGTGCAGCCCCCCCAAAAACCTACTTGGCCGACTTGTTGTAGCTGGTCATCAGGTTGCGGTAATCCGGAATATGGTTGGAGAACAGGGTGCCCAGCCCTTCAATGTCATTGCGCCAGTCACGGTGCAGCTCACAGGCCACGCCGAACCAGGTCATCAGCTGTGCACCGGCAGCCTCCATGCGCCGCCAGGCGGAGTCGCGGGTGAGTTCGTTGAAGGTGCCGGAGGCGTCAGTGACGACGAACACCTCGAAGCCCTCCTCCAGCGCCGACAGTGCCGGGAAGGCCACGCACACTTCGGTGACCACACCGGCAATCAGCAGCTGCTTCTTGCCAGTGGCTTTTACCGCCTTGACGAAATCTTCGTTGTCCCAGGCGTTGATGTTGCCGGGGCGTGCAATGTAGGGGGCGTCGGGGAACTGTTCTTTCAGCTCTGGCACCAGCGGGCCGTTGGGGCCAGTCTCGAAGCTGGTGGTGAGGATGGTCGGCAGCTTGAAGTATTTGGCCAGGTCGGACAGGGCCAGCACGTTGTTCTTGAAGCGGTCGGGGTCGATGTCCCTTACCAGCGAGAGCAGGCCGGTCTGGTGGTCGACCAGCAGCACCGCAGCGTTGTTCTTGTCCAGACGCTTGTATTGGAAGGCCATGGCGGATCTCCTTGCTTCAGCGGGTTGGGAGTATCAGCGTAGGCAAGGATGCAGGGCTGCAGAGGCCGTCGGTCGGGTTGAGTGGGACCTTCACGCAGGGTTTCAAAGCACGCGTCGGGCTGGCTACCTACTTGGTCGGTTACTTGGTCGGTTGCCTGGTCGCTCCCTTCAGCTTTAAAAGGAAGCGCTACCATCACTTCACAAATTCCTGAACTGATTATTTGCCGCCAGCGATTTTTCCCCTCGCCAACCGCCACCAGAATCGCTTCACCATAATCACAAAAACCGTGAGGCCACTCCCGTGGACCAGACTCTCCAGGTACGGCAGGCGGCCGCCGACCTCGTCGCCGCGTTTGCCAGCAACGATACCGCCCGCTATTTCGCCTGCTTCAGCGAAGACGCCACCTTCCTCTTCCACACCTTGCCGCATCCGCTGCTGTCGCGCCGTGCCTACGAAGACCTCTGGGCCCAGTGGCAGGCAGAGGGTTTTACCGTGCTCGCCTGCGAGTCGGGCAATGCCCAGGTGAGCCTGCAAGGTGATGTGGCGATCTTCATGCACGATGTAGCCACCCATATCCGCATCGCCGGTGAAGAACACCCGTTGAGCGAGCGCGAAACCATCGTGTTCCGCCGCCACGGCGAACAGTGGCTGGCTTGCCACGAGCACCTGTCGGTCGTATCGCCGGCCTGATCATCTTTTTACGCGGCCCTGCCGCCCTGCCATCGCACCCACAAGAAGGCCCGCGCACTGCGCAGGCAACAACAACCGCGCTGGAGCATCACCATGAGCCACTCGACCGGTATCGAGACCAACGGCGTCGAACAGATCCCCGACGATCAACGCGACGCCTCCCCGCTGGACCTGTTCCGCCTGATCTTCGGCGGTGCCAATACCTTTGCTACCGCCGTGCTGGGCAGCTTCCCGGTGCTGTTCGGGCTGTCGTTCCAGGCGGGTGTGTGGGCGATTCTGCTCGGCGTTGCCGTCGGCGCGCTGATCCTTGCACCCATGGGCCTGTTCGGGGCGCTGAACGGCACCAACAACGCGGTGTCTTCAGGCGCACACTTTGGCGTGCATGGGCGTATCGTCGGCTCGTTCCTGTCGCTGCTGACGGCGGTGGCGTTCTTCTCGCTGTCGGTGTGGAGTTCGGGCGATGCTTTGATCGGCGGGGCCAAGCGCCTGGCCGGCCTGCCGGAAACCGACCTTACCCTCGGCCTGGCCTACGGCCTGTTCGCGGTGCTGGTGCTGGTGGTGTGCATCTTCGGCTTCCGCTTCATGCTGTGGGTCAACAAGATTGCCGTGTGGGCTTCGAGCCTGCTGTTCCTGCTGGGTATCGTCGCCTTTGCCGGACCGTTCGATGCCGGTTACGCCGGCAACGTCAACCTAGACCAGCCGGGCTTCTGGGCAGCCTTCGTCGGTGCCGCGATCCTGGCCATGAGCAACCCGGTGTCGTTCGGCGCCTTCCTGGGTGACTGGTCACGCTACATCCCGCGTGAAACGCCCAAGGCGCGCATCATGCTGGCCGTGATTGCCGCGCAGGGCGCCACGCTGATTCCATTCCTGTTCGGCCTGTGCACGGCCACCCTGGTTGCAACCCAGGCACCGGACTACATCGCCGCCAACAACTATGTAGGTGGCCTGCTGGCCGTGGCACCGACCTGGTTCTTCCTGCCGGTGTGCCTGATTGCGGTGATCGGCGGCATGTCCACCGGCACCACGGCGCTGTATGGCACCGGTCTGGACATGTCCAGCGTGTTCCCACGCTTGCTCAGCCGCGCCGGCGCCACGTTGCTGATCGGTGTACTGGCGATCGGCTTCATTTTCGTCGGCCGTTTCACCTTCAACCTGGTGCAGAGCGTATCGACCTTTGCGGTACTCATCATCACCTGCACCAGCCCGTGGATGGTGATCATGATCCTCGGCCTGATTACCCGCCGCGGCTTCTACCACGCCGATGACCTGCAGGTGTTCACCCGCGGCCAGCGTGGTGGCCACTACTGGTTCCTGCACGGCTGGAACTGGCGCGGCATGGGGGCGTGGATCCCCAGCGCGGCGGTCGGCCTGTGCTTCGTCAACCTGCCGGGGCAGTTCGTCGGCCCGCTGGGCGACCTGGCCGGCGGCATCGACCTGAGCCTGCCGGTCACCCTGGGGCTGGCTGGCGTGCTGTACCTGCTCTTGCTCAACCTGTTCCCTGAACCTGCTGGCGTGTATGGCCCTCAAGGCCCGCGTTGGGTGCGTTGCAAAAGCACCACGCACACGCCCGTGACCACTGCCGAAATGGCCTGACTGGAAACCGACCATGACCACTTCCCACTATATCGCCGGCCGCTGGGTCGAAGGCCAGGGCAGCGATTGCATCAGCGTCAACGACCCTGCGCTGGGCCAACCGTTCGCTGAATTCATGGCTGCCAGCGTTGCCCAGGTCGACCAGGCCGTGGCCGCCGCCCGTAGCGCCCTGCCCGCCTGGAAAAGCACCCGAGCCAGTGAGCGTGCAGCCTTCCTGCGCGGCTTTGCCGAACAGCTCGGGCAGCGCCGCGAAGCGCTGATCACCTTGCAGATGCGCAACAACGGCAAGCCGCGCCATGAGGCCGAAATCGACCTGGACGACGCCATCGCCACTTTCACCTACTACGCCGAACTGGCAGAACAGCTGCCCTCGAAAAACCGCGATGTACCGCTGGCCGTACCCGGCTTCACTGCCCGCACCCGCCTGGAGCCGGTGGGCGTGGTTGGCCTGATCGTGCCGTGGAACTTCCCGCTGGTGACCAGCGCCTGGAAGCTCGCCCCGGCCTTGGCCGCTGGCTGCACCGTGGTGCTCAAGCCGTCAGAAGTCACCCCACTGATCGAGCAGGCCTACGGCCAGATCGCCGATGCCCTGGGCCTGCCGGCTGGCGTGCTGAACATCGTCAATGGCAAGGCCGAGACTGGCGCCGCGTTGAGCAACCACAACGGCCTGGACAAGCTGTCGTTCACTGGCAGCAACAACGTCGGTAGCCAGGTGATGCGCAGCGCTTCGGCGCAGTGCCGGCCGGTAACGCTAGAGCTGGGCGGCAAGTCGGCCATCGTGGTGTTCGATGATTGCGATGTGGACCAAGCCGTGGAATGGATCGTCGCCGGCATCACCTGGAACGCCGGGCAAATGTGCTCGGCCACTTCGCGCCTGCTGGTGCAGGACGGTATTGCCGATGCGCTGCTGCCGCGCCTGCAGGCGGCACTGGAAAACGTGCGGGTGGGTAACCCGCTGACCGAAGAAGTCGACATGGGCCCGCTGACCAGCCAGGCACAATGGCTGAAGGTGGCCAGCTACTTTGCCACCGCACGCGAGGAAGGTTTGCAGTGCCTGGCCGGTGGCAAGGCGCTGGACCGGGACGGCTGGTTCGTCAGCCCGACGCTGTATGCCGATGTGCCAAAAGACAGCCGCCTGTGGAGCGAGGAGATCTTTGGGCCGGTGCTGTGTGCACGGCGGTTTGCCAGCGAGGAACAGGCGATTGCCGAGGCCAACGACAGCCGCTTCGGGCTGGTAGCCACCGTCTGCTCCGCTGACCTGGAACGTGCCGAACGCGTCGCCGATGCGCTGGAAGTCGGCCATGTGTGGATCAACTCGGTGCAGGCCGTGTTCGTCGAAACCTCGTGGGGCGGTACCAAAGGCAGCGGGATCGGCCGTGAGCTGGGGCCTTGGGGGTTGTCGGCCTACCAGTCGGTCAAGCATGTGACGCGGTGCCTCGGCTGATACTGCTGGGGCCGCGCTGCGGCCCTTTTCGCGATACAAACCCTCCCCGCGTGACTTTCCCCTCCCCCCGCAAAGTCCCACTTCCTGGTACCCCCACAATCACAACACCAGGCCGGACCACCCATGCACCCTCAACGCACTGCCTTGCACAACGAACTGCACGCCCGCCCGTCGCTGTATTTCGACGGCCCGGCGCATGTCTTCCACCTGGCCCTGCTCGGCGGTGATGCTGCCTGTGCGGCCCTGCTGCAGCGCTGCAGCCCGGATGCCCTGGACGCAACGGCAGCCCAAGGCATCACCCGCCTGGACGGCCACCCGTTCAAGTGGGAACGGCACACCGAGTTCTTCACCCTGACACTGGTAGTGCCCTGCACAGCTGCCGATACCGAGTGGCAAGCCCTGCCACCCGTGCTGGCCGAGGCCATCGCCCCGCAGGCGGCACAGATGATCAACGCCGTGCAGGTGCTGGTACGCGACGAGCAAGGCCTGGACCTGCCCCAGTACGGTTTCAAAGACCCCTGCGGCTCGTGCGTAGGTGGTGGCGATGCGGTGGTGTGGAGTGACTTCCGCCTGACCGAGGACGGCACCAACCGCTTCCTGTTCATCAACCGCCGCCTCAATGCCTACCGCCAGGGCCGCATGATCCGCCGCCTGCTGGAGATCGAGACGTACCGGATGATGGCCTCGCTCACCCTGACTACGGCCAAGGCCCTGAGCCAGGAACTGGATGCCTTCGACAAAACCCTGGTCACCCTTTCCGAGCGCAGTGCCGGCGGTGAAGGGCATGACTCCAAAGGGCTGCTGGAAGCCATTGCCCACCTGTCACGCCAGGTTGTAAGCCGCACGGTAAAAACCCGCCACCGCTTCGGCGCCACCCAAGCCTATGCACAACTGGTGTTCGAACGCCTGGGTGAACTGCGGGAGAGCCATGTGGGTGACTGTCAGCGCTTGGGGGTGTTCATCGAGCGTCGGTTCAAGCCGACCGTGCGCTACTGCGCGGCTACCGAGCAGCGGCTGGAACAATTGGCGAAGAACGTGGCGAACCTTGGCGACTTGCTGCAGGCGCGGGTGCAAGTGGAAATGGAAGAACAGAACGCCGGCATTCTGCACAGCCTCAATGCCCGGGCTGATGCCCAGGTAAAGATCCAGCGGGCAGTGGAGGGGCTGTCGATCATCGCCATCACCTACTACCTGCTGAATCTGTTCAAGCTGCTGTATGGCGGGCTGAATGTGCTGGGGTTAGGGCTGACGGCGCGGGATGGGTTATTGGCCATGGCGCCGCCAGTGTTGTTGGTGTTGCTGGTGATTTTGCTGCGGATCCGGCAAGCCAAGCAGCATTGAGGTCGGGGCGCTTGGCGCCCCCGCTCTTTACACCGACTCGTCAGCGGGGCGAGCGCCCTCTTGCACCAGCACCATGCTCTGTGGCGATGACAGCGCAATGCCTTCGTCGCGCAACCGCCCGAGAATGGTGAACAGCAGGTCACTGCGGGTACCCGATACCTGGCGCGGCCCGGCTACATAACCACTCACGCCAATCACCATTCCGCTGCTGGTCAAGTCCTTGAACGACACCGAAGTGGCCGGTGCATCCAGAATCGCCTCATGCTCGTGGTACGCCGCCAGCAGCAGCTCGCGCACACGGTTGGCATCGGTTTCCAGTGGCAGCGTCAGGGTAATGCCGACCACCCCCAATGCATTGCCCATGGTCACGTTGCGCACGTTCTGCGATATGAACTGCGAGTTGGGCACGATCACCGTCGAACGGTCCGACATCTGGATCTCGGTGGCGCGCACGTTGATGCGGCGGATATCACCCTCGACACCTGCCAGGCTCACCCAGTCGCCCACCTTTACCGGGCGCTCGGTCAGCAGAATCAGGCCGGAGATGAAGTTCTGCACGATTTGCTGCAAACCGAAACCGATACCGACCGACAGGGCACTGACCACCCAGGTCAGGCTGGTGAGGTTGATGCGCAAGGTCGACATCACCAGCATGGCCAGGAACAGGAAGCCCAGGTAACCCACCAGGGTCACCAGCGAGGCGCGCATGCCGGCGTCCATGTCGGTTTCCGGCAGCAGGCGATCACTCAGCCAGCGCTTGACCACGCGAATGGCGAACAGCCCACCGAAGAAAATCGCCAGGGCCAGCAGAATGTCCTGCGGCACGATGTTCAGGTTGCCGAGCAGCTTGCCACCGGTGCCGTCCCAGTCGCCCAGGCTCAGCAACAGTTCGCTGGGGCTGGTGCCCGATGGCATCAATACCAGCAACAGCGCCAGGAACAGCACGATGGTGCGGCCGATGCCGGCCAGGATGGTGCTGGCCTGTGCCTGATGGCGCGGCGCCAGGCCCAGGGTAGAAGCCAGTGCCAGGCCACCGGGCTGACGCGGCGACAACAGGGTTTCGCACAGGTCGCCAAAGAACGTGGTCAGCAAGTAGGCACAGGTGACGACCAGGCTGACCCACAGCAACTTGGCGGTGAGGAAGTAGGCAAGCGTCAGGTAACCGGTGAGCAGCGCCAGCAGAATCAACGACAACCAGATGACCATCACGAACGGGATCAGCCCGGCCAGGCCCGTGGGGCGCTCCAGGTCATGCTTGCGCAGGGTGCGGCGGTAACGCAGCAACGCGCCGGCAAAGATGAACGCCACCACCAGCGCGGTCAGCCCGTTGACGGCCACCGTCAGCGCCAGGCTGGCGCCGATCACGCTGTTCATCCGCTCCATGGTCATCATGACCATCAGTGCCAATGCCAGCACCTTGGGGAACCAGCCCAGCGCGCTGGCCACTTCGTCGTGGATCGGCGGCAGCCGCCAGGACGGACGCTGCAGCATCAACATGGCGCGGCCCAGGCCAGTGATGAAGGCACTGAACACCACCAGGGCGAGAATGTGGTTGGTCAGGCTGGCGATATCGCTGCCCAGCTCGGCGCTGCTCTCCAGCCCCCAGCGCAGCAGCGAAACAGAACCGGCGATGGTGCCCAGGGTTGCCAGGCTGACGCCCAAGGCCAAGGCACTGCGACGCAGGCGACCCTCAGGTAACCAGCCCACCATGGCATTGGCCAGCAAGCGCTCAAACAGCCCACGCACCAAGGTCCAGACCAGAATCGCCGCGACCAGGCTGGTAATGAACAGCCAGCGGTTATCGGCGCTGAAGGCACTGCTGATGGTATCGGCTGCCTCGCCGCGCAGGTCACGTAGGCGCGCCACGTCGTCCTGGGTGGGGCGGATGATGCTCTGCCAGAACGCCGGGCTCAGTGGCGAGGCCGCACGGCTGGTGATCTGCGAGTTGAACTGACTGCGGCGCAGGTTGACGATCTGCGTGGACAGGTCGCGTGCTGACTGGGTCAGCTTGGTGGCCTGATCCTGCTGGGCCACCAGCGCCTTCTTTTCGGCCTCCAGGGCTTTGCGCTGCTGGGTCAGGGTGGCGGCCTCGTCCGGCTGGACCGGGCCAATCACCTTCAGCTTGTCGTCGAGCTTTTCCACATCGGTGGTGCGCTGCGCACTCAAGGCGTCCGCCTGGCGCTGCACCTGCATCGCGGCCAGGCGCAATTGCGACAGCAGGTCGTCGTTGGCCTCACTGGTGACGCCCTGACGGACCTGATCCAACCGGTCGCTCAGTTGCTCGATGCTGGCGTTTTCATCCAGCGCTGGCGCTTCGGCTGCCGCCAGGTTGGACAATGGCGTGGCCGGGGCCGACCACGCCGGGCTGGCAAGCGCCAACAGCAGGACCATTAGGCCTGCGCAATAACGGGCAAGGCTGACACGCCTCATCGACTATTCCTCTTTACAACTCGATTTGGCGGGGGATTCTACGCGGCTTCAAGCCATCAGGAGAGTGCCGTCTCTCGTTTGAGTAGCTGCTGTTTGCGCTCGACGCCCCAGCGGTAGCCGCTGATGTCGCCGTCCCGACGCACAACCCGGTGACACGGGATGGCCACGGCAATGTGGTTGGCCGCGCAGGCCATGGCGACTGCACGCACCGCTTTGGGCGCACCGATGCGCTCGGCGATGTCGGTGTAGCTGACCCGGCTGCCGGCCGGCACCTCGCGCAGGGCCTGCCACACCCGCTCCTGAAACGCCGTGCCCTGTACATCCAGCGGCAAGGTCAGGCCCAGCGCCGGGGCTTCGACGAAGCCCACCACTTCGGCAACCAGCTGTTCGTAGGCGCTGTCGCCGCCAATCAGACGGGCTTTGGGGAACTGGTCCTGCAAGTCTTGCAACAGGGCCTCGGGATCGTCGCCCAACAGAATCGCGCAAATACCCTTCTCGCTTTGGGCCACCAGGATCGCGCCCAGTGAACACTGACCAATGGCGAAATGGATCGTTGCCCCGGTACCCCCAGCACGGAATTGCCGGGGGCGCATGCCCAGGCGCTGACCGGCGCTTTCGTAGAAGCGGCTGTTGGAGTTGTAGCCCGCATCGTAGATGGCGTCAGTGACTGAACGCTCACCGTCTTCCAGGTGCGCACGCACACGCCGGGCGCGGAAGGCGGTGGCGTAGGCCTTGGGGGTTACGCCGGTTTCAGCCTTGAACAAACGGTGCAGGTGGAAGGAGCTGACAGCCAGTTGCGCACTGAGCTGGTCGAGGCTGGGGGCAGGGTCGCAGGTTTCGATCAGGCGACAGGCGCGGGTGACCAACTGGCTGTGGCGGCTGGTGCTGGCTTTGCTGATGCAACGTTTGCAGGCGCGGTAACCGGCCGCTTCGGCGGCAACGGGGGTGTCGTAGAACTCGACGTTGCTGCGCTTGGCCATGCGAGACTTGCAACCGGGGTGGCAGTAGACGCCGGTGGTGCGCACGGCGTAGACGAAGTGGCCGCTGGCATTGGAGTCACGGGACTCGACGGCTTGCCAACGTTGGTCAGGGGTTGTGTAGTGGTTCATCTAGAAATTCCGGATAAGTGGTTGCCTGTACCGGCCTCTTCGCGGGCAAGCCCGCTCCCACAGGTACTCCACGGTGCTTGAGAATTGTTCACCCGCGAAAGGGCCGGCACAGGCAGTGCAAAAGCCTCAGGCCCGCCACAGGTACCAGGCCGCCACGGTACGGTAAGGCCGCCAGCCGCCACCCAGCGAGCGCATCTGCGCAGGCGTTGGCGCCTTCTCCAGCCCCTTGAGCCGTCGATAGCCCTCGCGCACACCAAAATCGTCCACTGGCAGAATGTCCGACCGCTCCAGGCTGTAGATCAGCAGCATCTCCACCGTCCACCGCCCTACCCCACGCAATGCCACCAGGCGCTCGATCAGGGCTTCATCAGCCATGGCCAATGCCTCTTCCCGCGTCGGCACCAGGCCTTCCAGCCGGGCCTGGGCAATGCCCTGCACCGTGGCCATCTTGCTTGCCGAAAACCCACAGGCACGCAGGGTGTCCGGGCTGACAGCCAGCAGTTGCTCAGGTGCCGGGAACGCAACCTGCGGGAACAGCGCCAGCAACCGGCCAAGGATCGCCTCTGCGGCGCGGGCATGCAGCTGTTGGTAGGCAATCGCCCTTACCAACGCCTCGTAAGGCTCACGCCCCGGTGTGGCCTGGTGCAGGCAGGGCCCAATGGCAGCAATGTGCCGCGACCAGTCCGGGTCGAGCGCAGCCAGGTAATCGGTCGCCTCGCGGTAGGCCTGCGGCGAAAGGTCGGCAAGAATCATGGCGGCTCCATCAAGTCGATTGCAGGTCCAGCTTAGCGCAGCCGTTCATCGGGCAAACGCCGGTTCTTGCTCGGCTAATTCCTGGCATACCATTGCTCCACGCCATCATCCCCGCATAGAATTGAGAACAATTCACAATCGCACACATCAAGGGACCGGGCCTTCGCTACGATGCAGATCAACGACACGCTCAAACCGGCCGAGGTCGCTCTGCTGTACCAGTCCCACCATGCCTGGCTGCGCGGCTGGTTGCGTAGCCGGGTCGGTTGCGGCGAGCATGCCGCCGACCTGGCTCAGGATACCTTCGTACGCTTGCTGCGCGCCCGCCAGGTATCACCGCTGAAAGAGCCGCGCGCCTACCTCAGCAGCATCGCCCGTGGCCTGATGATCGACCAGTTCCGCCGCCGCGCGCTGGAGCGGGCCTACCAGGAAAGCCTTGCGCACTTGCCCGAGGCTGAAGTGCCCAGCGAGGAAGAACGGTTGGTCATCCTCGATGCCCTGGAGCGCCTGGACCGTGCCCTGCACCAGTTGAAACCGCGTGTACGCCAGGCGTTTCTGCTGGCCCAACTGGACGGTTTGAGCATCGTGCAGATCGCCCACCAGCTGGACGTATCCCGCGCCACCATCGAGCGCGACCTGGCCAAGGCCCTGGGCGTCTGCTACCGGTTGCGCTATGCCGACACCTGACAGCACACCCGCGCAGGCACAGGTCGACCAGGCGATCGACTGGCTGGTAAAACTGCGTTTCGACCGCCCCAGCGCACGCACCGAGCAACAGTTCCGGCAATGGCTGGCCAGCCACCCGCACAACCCGCTGGCCTGGCAACGTGTCAGCCACCTCAGTAACGAGATGGCCGCGTTGCCCAAGGACCTGAGCCGGCGCACCCTGGATGGCGGCCAGCGCCAACGCGTCAGCCGCCGAAACCACCTTAAGTTGCTGGGGCTCTTGGCGGTGGGCGGCAGCCTGGGCTGGGCTGCACGCGAACCGTTGGGCCTGCCACAACTGCTGGCCGACAGCAGCACCGCCACAGGTGAACGGCGCCAATGGCAAGGCAGCGACGGCAGCCGCATCCAGCTCAACACCGCCAGCGCCATCGACTTGCGCTACAGCGCAGCGCAGCGCCGGCTGGAACTGATCCACGGCGAGGTCAGCCTGGACAGCAACCCGAATGACAACCGACCGTTCCGTATCGACACCCATGTCGGCGCGCTGACCACACTCGGCAGCCAGCTGTTGCTGCGCGAAAACAGCCAGGGCCTGCTGCTGTCGGTGCGTCGTGGTGAAGTTACGCTGTTCCCCTCCTCCGCGTCTGCGCGGCAAATCGAGCAGGGCGAAACCTTGCAGGTCGGGGCAAATGGCAGCATCCACGCAGTGACGCTGCACAGCGACCCATGGGGCTGGACCGACGGTGTTCTCAGTGTGCAGCAGATGCCATTGGCCGAATTTGTCGCCGAACTCGGCCGGTACCGTCCAGGCCTGTTGCGCTGCGCGCCTGAAGTGGCAAGCTTGAAAGTGTCTGGCACCTTTCAGTTGGCTGACACCGAGCGGGTCCTGCAACTGCTCACTCGCAGCCTGCCTGTGCGGGTCGACTACCGGACACGCTTCTGGGTAAACGTCGGCGCAGCCTGAAAGGTCATCATTGCGCTACAGCGCGGATGCGCCCAGCACGCCGATACGACTGCCTGGCAAAACACACGAACAACCCGGCCATCAGCGCCAGCGCCATGGGCAAGCCATGTGGCGCCACATTCATTGCCGCGCCACTGAGCAGCGGCCCGATCAGGCTCCCCACGCCCCACAGCAACCCTACGCTGGCGTTGGCAGTGACCAGGTCCTGGCCTTTGAAGCGTTGCCCGATCAACACCAGCGCCAAGGTGTAGATACCCCCTGCCACCGCGCCCAGTACCACCAACAGCGGCCACAGCAGCCAGGTAAGGTTCAACAGCCAAGGCAGGCCGATGCCGATCGCCATCGCCACCAGCCCGCACACCAGGTGCAGCCCGGTGCGCTCCACCCGGTCGGCCAGCCAGCCCAGCGGCAGTTGGAACAGCATGTCGCCAGCAAACACCACAGTCACCATCAGCGCCGCGACGCCCACGGCAAAGCCATGGCTGGTGGCATACACCGGCAACAGCGACAGCACCACGGCATCGAAGAACGAGAAGAACAGCACGGCCACGCACAGCGCCGGCGCCACACGGAAGAACCCGGCCAAGCCAAAGCTCTTTTCGCCCTCTTCATGTTCGACATGATCGTTGGGCACGGTCAGCACGATGCACAGCAGCGCCAGGCCATAGCAGGCGGTGACCACCCCGGTGATCCACGGGCTATCGGCACCCAGCACCGCCAGCATGGCTGGGCCGAGCACCTGAAAGCCGGTGAAGCTGGTGGCATACAGGGCCATGATCTTGCCGCGGTTGTGCTCCGGGCACAGCTCGTTGACCCACGACTCGCCGAGGATGATGGCAATCCCCATGCCCAGCCCGAGGCCCAGGCGCAGCAGCGCCAGCAGCCACAACGAACCGAATGCCGACTCGAGCAAAGCAATGCTGACCGTGCACAGGCTGAAACACAGCAAGTAGATGGTGCGCCGGGTGAGGTGACGGCAGCAGGCATCGACCAGAAACGCTGAGAGCATCATGCCCGCAGCAGGGATGGCCGAGATGATGCCGATTTCCAGGGTGCTCGCCCCCGCCTCATGCAGGCGCAACGACACCAGCGGCAAGCTGGCCCCCAAACTGAAACCCACGACCGACACGGCGAACAACAGGCCCGCCAGCAAACGCATGTTCATGTACCACTCCTTGCAAACAGAAAAGACGTGCAGACACAGGCGCGCACGCCAGGGTGGCGAGCGACGCAAAAGCGCAGATCAGTTCAGGCGAGGTGTGGCGAGAAGGTGAAGGCAAACAGCACGCTGCGGCGGCGCTTGAGCACCGTGTCGCTCGGCCACGCACGACGCAAGGCCTGGAAGGCAGGCTGACGGGCGTGTGGCAGGGACTGGGTACGGCGCATTGCTTTGACTACTACGCAGGTGGTTGGAAAAAGAGGCGGCACTCTAGGCCAAGGGTGTCAGGTCGTCAATCGTCGGGGCTGCAACGCAGCCCCAGTGATATCAGCGTTTACCCGTAGACGGCAAGAACACCGCCAACAAGCCGAACAGCGGCAGGAACGAGCATACCCCATACACATATTCAATGCCGCGCAGGTCCGCCACATACCCCAGCAGCGCCGCACCAATGCCGCCAAAGCCGAACATCAGCCCGAAGAAGATACCGGCGATCATGCCCACGCTGCCCGGTACCAGCTCCTGCGCATACACCACGATCGCGGAAAACGCCGACGCCAGGATAAAGCCGATCACCACGCTCAACACCGTGGTCCAGAACAGGTCGGCATACGGCAGTGCCAAGGTGAACGGCGTCACGCCCAAAATCGAGAACCAGATCACCGCCTTGCGCCCGATGCGGTCACCGATCGGCCCACCAAAGAACGTGCCGGCCGCCACCGCGCCGAGGAACAGGAACAGGTGCAGCTGCGAGCTGGCCACCGACACATCGAACTTCTCGATCAGGTAGAAGGTGAAGTAGCTGGTGAAGCTGGCCATGTAGAAGTACTTGGAGAACACCAGCAAGCCCAACACGATCAGCGCCGCGATCACCCGGTTGCGCGAGATGCCGTGGGTGGCTTGCACCGCCTTGCGCGCCTTGGCCTGGTTGAGGTGCTCCTTGTACCAGCCACGCAGCATCAAGGTCACGCCAAAGAAGAACAGCGCGGCCAGGCCGAACCAGGCGACGTGGGTCTGGCCGAATGGAATGACGATGGCCGCCGCCAGCAGCGGGCCCAGGGCCGAACCGGTGTTGCCGCCCACCTGGAAGGTCGATTGGGCCAGGCCGAAGCGCCCGCCAGAGGCCAAGCGTGCAATACGCGAGGTTTCCGGGTGGAACGTCGATGAGCCGATACCGACCAGCGCCGAGGCCAGCAAGATCATCGGGAAGCTGCCCACGAAGGCAAGCATCACGATGCCCACCAGCGTGCACAAGGTGCCCATCGGCAACAGGTTCGGTGTCGGCCGGCGGTCGGTGAAAAAGCCGACCCAGGGTTGCAGCAACGAAGCGGTGATCTGGAACGTCAGCGTGATCAGGCCGATCTGGGCAAAGCTCAGGTCGTAGTTGGCCTTGAGCATCGGGTAGATCGCCGGCAGCACCGACTGGATCAGGTCATTGATCAGGTGCGCCAGGGCGCAGAAACCAATGATGCGCATCACCAGCGGCGTGGCTTGGTTTGCCGTTGCGTGGGTGGACGCGGTGGAGGCACTACTGATGGCCATTTGCCTAAATCTCCGTCCTCAGGTTTGGGATCCGATTATCAGGAAACAAATAGATACATAGCTACCTTTTTTATCCCTCCGTCGCGACTTACTTGAAAATGGTTCTCAATATAATTAGCATCCTTGACCCATACCCCTGTCATCGTTGGGCGAAACGGCCCCTATCGTGAGCAGACCTACCCATGAGCCCGATGCCCGCCATGCAACTCCAGCCCGACCCACAGCAGGAAGCGCTGGAGTGGTTTTCGCTATTGCGCCAACCCGGCTGTGACGAAGCCCAGCGCCAGGCATTCGCGGCCTGGTGCCAGGCCCCCGATAACGCTCGCGCCTATGCAGAGCTGGAAACGTTCTGGCAGCAGTTGCAGCCACCACCCGCCCGCCCCCGCTCACGGCAGGTCACCGTGCGCCGCAGTCACCTGGGCAAATGGCTGGCACTTGTGTTCCTGCTTGTATTAAGCGCCGCAGCCTACCTCTACTGGCCGCTGATGCAGCGCCTGGCCAGCGAGCTGCACACCGACGTGGGCGAACGCCGCAGCACGCGCCTGGCAGATGGCACCACGCTTAACATGGACAGCGCCAGCGCCATGAACGTCGACCTGCGCGGCCGTACGCGTCAACTGCACCTGGTGCAGGGCCAGGTGTACCTGGAGGTTGTGCTCGATGGACGGGCGATGGAAGTGGAAGTGGGCAGCACACGCATCCAGGTGTTCGGCACTCGCCTGCAGGTCGCCCGCCATGCAGATCATGATGAACTCGTGGTAATCAGTGGCAAGGCCATGGTCACCCAAGGGGGGGATCAACGCATGGTCTCGGCGGGTGAGCGGGTTACCTTTGATGACATGCGTATCGACCCAGTGCAGAAAGCCGACCTGAAAACCGCCGATAGCTGGCGCAACGGCCGCCTGAAAGCCACCGACATGCCTCTGGGGCAGGTGCTGGAGCGCCTTGCCGGGTACCAGGGGCAACGCCTGTGGATGATGGATGAACACATGGCCCATCGGCGCGTAAGCGGTGATTTCAACCTCGACCGGCCACAGGAAAGCCTGCAAGCCTTGGCTGCGGCCCAGCATTTGCAGCTTCAGGGCGTGCTCGGCCACTGGCTTGTAGTGCGCTGAAACCGCGCCCGGCCGCTAAGTTTTTGAAAGCGTGCAAATTTTTTTTGAAATGAGTGTTGACAGGGGGGGCGTTCAAGAGAATAATGCGCGCCATCGGCTACATAGCTCAGTTGGTTAGAGCATAGCATTCATAATGCTGGGGTCCGGGGTTCAAGTCCCTGTGTAGCCACCAAACAAGACGAAGGGCTTACCGCAAGGTAAGCCCTTTTTCTTTGCCTGCGAAAAAGTTAGCGCCGGGCAATACCCTCACTTACAGCCAAGGCCGCCCCTGCTGCAATACAGCGCCAGAGCCAATGCCACGATCACGATCACGATCACGATCAGGGCTATCGCATTCAGCCCCTGACTCGAAAGGCACTGGTTGCAGATAAAAAGCGGGCTGGCTGCAGGCGCCTGCCATGGCCATCCCCCCGTCATGCAATCGACACTTCACCGTATGCCGGTTACGGCTACCGCAAGGCCAAGCCCGATCAGCGCCAGGCCTATGGCACGGTCCACCAGCATTTGCCGTTCGATCATGGCCTTGCGCAGTGCCGTGCTGGAGAAGAACACCGCCACCAGGCTGAACCACAGCCAATGGGTAAAGGACATGAACGCGCCGTAGGCGAAGTCCAGCACCAACGGGCTGCCGGGCTGGACGACCTGGGTGAACGCACTGATGACAAACAACATGGTCTTGGGGTTGAGGGCATTGGTCAGAAAGCCCGTTCGCAGGGCTTGCAGCACGCCACCAGCGGTTTGCCCTACACCCTCCAGGCTGATGCGCCGGGTATTGGTCAATGACTGGTAGCCCAGATAGATCAGGTAGCCCGCACCCAGCACTTTCATGGTGAAGAACAATGTCGGGCTCTGGCTGATGAGCACTGCAATGCCCAACACCGTGTACAGCACGTGCACCTGCACGCCCAGCGCAATGCCCACGGCAGCGGCCAGCCCGGCCCTTCGGCCCTGTGCATAACTGCTGCGGGTGACCATGGCGAAATCGGCGCCAGGGCTGATGACGGCGAGCAAGGTAAACAGGGCGACGGCGATGAGTTCGGTCATGCGGGAGGCTCTCGATAGGCGATGGAAATGCACAGACCGGGGGATTATCGATCGCTCATGAACATGGAAAAATCGATTTATAGTGGTGCATATCTGATAGTTTTTCTCACAGAGGTGTTTTGCCAGTACTGGCCTTTTCGCGGGCACGCCCGCTCCCACAGGCTTTTCACAGGCATCTGGAGCTGTGTTGTACCTGTGGGAGCGGGCGTGCCCGCGAAGAGGCCGGGCCTGAAAACATGCAAACCATGAAACTGCCGCCACTCAACGCCCTCCGCTACTTCGACATCGCCGCCCGGACCGAAAGCTTCGTGCGCGCCGCCGAGCACCTGCACGTCACCCACGGCGCCGTCAGCCGCCAGGTACGCCTGCTTGAAGAACACCTCGGCGTGGACCTGTTCGAACGCCGTAACCGGGCCATTTTCCTCACCCCAGCCGGCCGCGCCCTGCAAGGCACTACCCAGGCAATCTTCGAACAGCTCGAAGGCGCCGTGCAGCGCTTGCAACAACAGGCCCGCGACAATGTGCTGGTGCTGTCCTGCGAGCCGACCATCGCCATGCGCTGGCTGATCCCGCGCCTGCCTCGCTTCCATGCCGACCACCCCGACCTGCAGTTGCACCTGGTAGCCGCAGGCGGGCCGCTGGACTTCGCCCGTAGCGGTGTCGACCTGGCAATCCGCCGCGACGACTTTCACTGGGATAACCAGCTGTACAACCAGAAAATCTGCGACGAATGGATCGGCCCGGTGTGCCGCCCTACCGCCCCCAACCCGCTGAACGGCCAGCGCCTTCTGCACAGCACCACCCGCCCCGGCGCCTGGCCCACCTGGTTACGCCTCAGCGGCCAGCAGGCGCGGCATAACGAACGCAGCGACTACGAGCACTTCTACCTGTCGATCCAGGCCGCCAGCGCCGGCTTGGGCGTGGCCATGGCCTCAGCCCTGATGGTGCGCGACGAACTCGACAGCGGGCAGTTGCAGGCGCCCTTCGGTTTTGTGCGCGATGGTTCAGCCTACTACCTGCTCAGCCCACAGCCGGTCGAAGACGGCGGCAAGCGCCAGCGTTTTGCCGAATGGGTCACACGCGAATGCCAGCGCTGCCTGGCTCACTTGGGCTTGATGCAGAACGACGAGCCAGCGCTGCCATCGCCGCCCCAGGTGCGATAGCCGGCGGTGTCCACATGGATACGCCCGGACGGGTAGCGCCCCAGGCCCATGTTCCAGGCCTGGCCATACTGCTGCCAGAAGCGGCACAGCGGGTTGGGATCAGTCCAGGCCGGCAACAGGATATCGACGGCGAAGGCGCGGGTATGGGCACTGTTGGCAGCACCGCCCGCGCAAGTATTCAGGCGTGGGTTCCGGTAGGCGGAGACCACTTCGAACGGGCGCAGGATGCCTTGATCATCAAGCGTCTTGATCAGCGAGAGGGTCGAACGTACAGCCGACCAGTTGCTGGCAGGCGGCACGGCAAAGGGAGACGCCTGGCACAGCCTCCAGTCCGAGGCCGAGCGCAGCAACTGGTGGATAGGCACTACACCGTAAAGACGGGCATCCACCAGCATTTCACGGAAAGGCCGGGTTTGATGCTCGCCAGCCCATTGCGCGAACATCCACAGGTCGCGTTCGTCGGCATGTGCAGCACCAACAATCAGCAGGCCCGCCACCAGAAGCCGTTTTTTCATCCTTTATCCATCCGTGCATAGAGAACAAAGAAAACCAGGCCAGAGGTGGTAGCGGCTATGCTCGGTCAGTCCTCAAGCAGGGTGCACGCCATCACCAGCGCGTCTTCGCGTCCCCCGGCAACCGGATAATAGTCGCGGCGGCGGCCGATTTCGTTGAAGCCGTAGCGCTCATACAAACGATAGGCCGACTGGTTGCTGGCACGCACCTCCAGGAAGCACTCGCGACCATTGAGCTGGTAGGCCCGGGCCATCAGGTGCTCCAGCAGGCGCAGGCCCAGGCCACGGCCCTGGTTTTCAGGTTTGACGGTGATGTTGAGCAGGTGCGCCTCGTCGATGATCACGTTGATCACGCCATGGCCTACCTGCTGCTGGCCGTCGAACATCAGCCAGATTTCGTACGACTTGAGCGCATCCAGAAAGATCCCGCGGGTCCAGGGATGACTGAACGCGGCATATTCGATCTTAAGTACGGCATCCAGATCCGCCTCGGTCATCGGGCGGAAACTGATCGATTCACTCATTCAACGCGCTTCCAGCGCGCCATCAGCTGGCGCATGGCTTTCCAGACGTCCGCCTTGCGCTGCGGCTCGTCCATCAACAGTTCAAGGCCCGGCAGTGCCCAGGCATCGCCCAGGCCGTCGAGCGTCAGGGTTTGGTAATAGGCGTCGGCGTCGGCATTGGCGGCAAAGCGCAGCGCCGGCAGGCCGATCAGCCACAGGCAGGTGCTCGGGGCATCTTCGAGGCGCGCCTGGACAAAGCCCCGGACAAAATCACGCGCGGCTTCCGGCCCCTGGTCCATGTTGCCTCGCACCAGCAAGGGCCAGCGCACCGGTTCGCCGATGATCTGCGGGGCGTCAGGCAGGCCGGCGGCGCGCAGCATGTCCTTGAGCAGCAGGTAGGACGGGTCGCGGCTCTGGAACGGCTGGCCGGTGGCCAGTTCGACCAGCAGCAGGCAACTGCCGGCGCGCAGCAGTTGCAGCGAGAAACGCGGGGGCGGCACGGGGGCAGGTCGCGGCGGTGCGGGCTGTTCCTCGGCCTCGACAGGCTTGGCAGCCGGTTTGGGCGCACTGCCCGGGCGCGGGATTTCGATTTTTGGCCGCTCGCCGGAGCGAGCCTGAGGGGCGGCGGGCGCATTGTTTGCAGCCGGTGCCGGCCTGACCTCGAAATCGATGTCCTCGACCGGTGCCACCGGCAGCAGCAGCTCGGGGCGCGACGGTGCGGCGAACGCCAGTTCGGCGCGCGGCAGCCAGTGCACCACTTGCATGGCGGAAAGGTAGGCGCGGCGACGGGGTTCGGTCAGCAAGGGGCGGGTATCCAGGGGGCGAAAACAATTGGGCATTCTAACGTGTACGCCTTGGTTTTTGCAGCGCCTATCAGACCGAGCGCCGCCCGCGCGGCGCATCGCGAGCTACGCTCGCTCCTACGTTTGTTTCGGGCCAATTATTCCTGTGAGTTTTGCGCGCGTAGGCCTTGGCGCATGACGCGATATCGCGTCGTATAAACAAGGCGATCGTGCGCGCCTGGCACAGGCGTTACCGGCCAGAAACAAACGTAGGAGCGAGCGCAGCTCGCGATGCGCCGCGCGGGCGGCGCTCGATCTCACAACCAACCCAGAAACACCGCCATACACCCATAAAGCAAAAGGTTATCTGTCATTACAGACCAAGGGGTGAAAACCTCCCCCCCGGATGCAGTACAATCGCCCCCTTTTTCTTGGCAACGAGTCGAAGCCAATGATCGAACCCAAGCGCGTCCTGCGCGCCCTAGCCGAACACTGGGCCCTGATCGAGCCGCTGTGCGAGCGTTTCGACCAGGGCACCCTGAGCCTGGTCGAGCTGCGCCAGCATGTGGCCCGCCAGCAGGTCGAGAGTACCCCGCAGGACATCACCCAGCTGCTCGACGTATGGATCCGCCTGGATATCCTGGTCCCGGTGGCCAAAAGCCCGAACCGTTTCGAGCTCAACGCGCAGATCCACGACTTCCTCGCCTACCTGCGCCGCGAACACCGGCTGGGCCTGTGCCTGGAGATCGAAGCCTACCTGCGCCACCTGGAACGCCTGGCCGGCCACATCCAGGACGCCTTCGACAACCGCGACAGCGACGACCTGGCGCGCCAGCTGCGCCTGCTCGACATGCGTGTGCGCGATGTGCTGAAAAAGCTCGATAACGACGAGCAGGCGCTGGTGGCCGTGGCCGAACGGGCCAAGACCAGCAACCGCCAGATCCCGCTACGTCAGCGTTATGCCGAAGTACTGGCCACCTGGGACGAATACGTCGAGCCGATGATCCAGCTGGTGAACGCCGACGGCGCCTTCGAACAAGGCGTGCGCAAGGTCGAGACCGTGCTGCTGAAGCTGCTGGGCGAACAGGCCCGCCTGGGCCACCTGGTCGACGACGACATGCTGCTGCGTACCCACGCGCGCATCCTGGAAATGCAGACCAGCGCCCAGCTCACCCTGCGCCATGCCCGTGAACTGCTGCTGCCGCTGCGTGAAGAAGCCCGCCGGCACAACGCCGTGACCCGTGGCGCTGCGCTGGCCCTGTCGGTGATCCGGCGCAAGGGCATCGATGCCGTGCCGCAAGCGGCCATGCCGATGTTCACCCGCCCGCAAAGCACCTTCCTGGGCAGCGCGAGCCAGGTAGAGGCCTATGTGTACGCCCTGGCCCGCTTCGAGCCCAAGCCGGCGCGCTTCCCCAAAGCCCACAAGACCCAGTCCGGCGCCCTGCCCCGTGCACCGCGCACGGTCAAAGAGATGGCCGAACGCTGCGAACAGGCCCTGCCGCTGCCCGACCTGATGGTCTGGCTGCTGGAGCAGGAACCCGAGGGCGCCACCGACGAGCTGCTGTACTGGTTCTCGCGCCTGTCGCGGGAAAAGCGCTTCAAGCGCGAACGCCTCGACCGCCGCGAATACACCACCCAGGAACACTTGGTCAGCCTGCGCTCGTTCGCCCTGACCTCCAGCCGCGAAGACGCCACCAGCGCGCCTACCGAACCCAACGCGAGCCCAGCCCATGCATCTTGATCTTTCCGAACTGTCCCAGCTCGCACCGATCTTCCGCGAGCTGTTCAAAGGCTTCCACGTCAGCCGCCGCGACCCCGAGCTGTACGCCCAGCTGTCGAACTTCCAGGACCAGTACCGTACCCTGTTCAAGGCCCTGGGCTTCGAGCTGGTGTGCGATACCCGTGGTTTCTACTACTTCGTGCCGGACATGACCGCCGCACAGGTGAACAAGACCGCGCAGCGCCTGTCGCTGTTCACCTTCATTCTGGTCGAGCACCTGGCCGACCAGGGCCGCGACCCGATGGCCGTGCTCGATGGCGGCAGTATTGGCCGTGACGAGCTGCCCTCGCTGCTGGACAAGTACCGCGACCTGTTCCTGCAGGCCGAAGTGCAGACCGTGGACGAGCTGGAAGAAAAAATCCTGCGCCGCATGACCCAGCTTGGTTTCGCCTTTGAGGAAGGCGGCATCTACCGCTTCTTGCCGCCGATGCACCGCTTCCTTGATGTGTGCCTGTCGGTGCAGCAGGACCGCGACCTGGCCGCCACCCTGCACAGCGACCTGCCGCTGCCCACCCCGGTACTGGTCGAGGAAGAAAGCCCCGAAGAACTCAAC
The DNA here is from genome assembly GCF_043103635.1 of Pseudomonas sp. yb_9. NCBI lineage: Bacteria > Pseudomonadati > Pseudomonadota > Gammaproteobacteria > Pseudomonadales > Pseudomonadaceae > Pseudomonas > Pseudomonas sp. yb_9. Next base: position 133,497 of record NZ_JBICKA010000061.1, read on the forward strand.
CGCACCGACGACCCGCTGGACCTCAGCCCGTTCGACGGCGAGGAGAGCGAAGAAGAAGCCCTGGCCCGGGCCATCCGCGAAGAGCAACAGGAGATTGACGCATGAGCCAGGAACGCTACGGCATCCGCCGCTTTGCATTGCTCAACACTGCCGGCTACAGCCTTGGCCTGTTCCCGCTGGAGCACCCGCTGTCGGTCTACGGCGCCAACAACCTGGGTAAATCCGCGTCGATCAACGCCCTGCAGTTCCCGATCCTGGCGCGCATGTCGGACATGAGCTTCGGCAAGTACAGCCTGGAGCAGTCGCGTCGCTTCTACTTCGCCAGCGACACTTCGTACATTCTCTGCGAACTGAGCCTGCCGCACGGCCCGCACGTGATCGGCGTGGTCGGCCGCGGCCCAGGTGGCGGTTTCGGCCACCAGTTCTTTGCCTACAAGGGCGAACTGGACCTGGCCCACTACCAGAAGAACGACACCTGCCTGCGCCAGAAAGAGCTGTTCACCAACCTTGAGCGCCTGGGCATCAAGGCCTACGAGCTGAAGCCGGACGAACTGCGCCGCCTGCTGGTTGGCGGCCACACCTCGGTGCCGCTGGACCTGACCATGATCCCGCTGCGCTCCACCAGCGAGCAAAGCCTGAAAACCTTCCGCGCGCTGTTCATCAACCTGCTGCACATGCGCGAAATCACCGCCGCCAAGCTCAAGCAGCTGTTCCTCGACGCGTTCGAGCACAGCCTGCGTTCGGGCAGCGTCGACTACATCGCCGCCTGCGAAGAAGCGTTCCGCGACGTGCGCCGCATGGAGCAGGATTACAACGCCCTGGTCGCCGCCGGCCCGCTGGTCGAGGCCCTGGCCGGTGGCGTGGCCCAGCGCGACATCCTGCGCGGCAAGCTGCACCGCATTTCGCCCGTACTCGACACCCTGCTGGGCACCTGGCAGGAATACGCCATGGCGCGCAAGGAAGAGCTGGTCATCCAGTCCGAGCACTACCGTGGCGAGCAGGACCGCCTGCAGAACGACCAGCGCGGCGGCACCCAGGAGCTGATGCGCCTGGAGCGTGAAATCACCGGCATCCAGCGCTGGCTGGGCGAGCTGTCGGTGCTCAAGCACCGCTTTGCCCTGGTCGATGACGTCAAGGTGCTGGAGCAGCAGCTGCTGGCAGCCAAGGACGCCCACGACGAACTGGCCGGCGCCCTGGCCCAGTCGCGGCAGTTCAGCGCCGAAGACCTGGACGAGCGCGTACGCGACCTGGAAAAACGCCTGAAGCAGGTCAAGCAGCAGCTCGACCACGCCGACAACAACAGCTACGCCCGCCTGCGCGAAGAGTTCTCGCAAGCCGACGTCGACCGCCTGATGCGCCTGTTCAACGGCGCGCTGTTCAGCCTGCCGCTGGGCGACCGTGGCATCGAGCTGGACGACAGCGACCTGTGGGTAAAATCGCTGGAAGCGGTGCTCGACGGCTTCAAGGGCGAGCGCTTCGAAGCCCCGGGCCTGGCCATCGACCTGACCAACATCGACCCGCCGGCACTGCAGGCGCTGGCCGACCGTGCCGCCCTGCGCGACCAGAAAGAGCGCCTGGAAAAAGAGCTGAAACAGCTCAAGACCCAGCAAGCCGTAGCCGCCGACCGCTCTGCCTCCAAGGCGCAAACCGAAACCCTGTACCAGGAAGTGCTGGATGCGCAAAAGGCGCTGGAAGACTTCCGCCGCAGTGAAACCCTCAGCGCCGAAGAGCCAGAGAAGCTGGAGCAACTGTCGCAGCTGGAAGCTGCCCAGGACGAATTGAAGCGTTCCAGCGACGCCTTCACCGAGCGCGTCCAGCAGCTGTCGGCGAAGCTGCAGCTGGTCGGCCGCCAGATCGGCGACCTCGAGTCCAAGCAACGCACCCTGGAAGACGCCCTGCGCCGTCGTCAACTGCTTCCGGCCGACCTGCCCTACGGCACGCCGTTCATGGAAGCCATCGACGACTCGATGGACAACCTGCTGCCGCTGCTCAATGACTACCAGGACAGCTGGCAAGGCCTGCAGCGCGTGGATAACCAGATCGAGGCGCTGTACGCCCAGGTGCGCCTGAAAGGCGTGGCCAAGTTCGACAGCGAAGACGACATGGAACGCCGCCTGCAACTGCTGGTGAACGCTTACGCGCACCGCACCGACGAAGCCCTGACCCTGGCCAAGGCACGCCGCGCTGCAGTCACCGACATTGCCCGTACCCTGCGCAACATCCGCAGCGACTACGACAGCCTCGAGCACCAACTGGCCCTGTTCAACCGCGAGATCAACAAGCGGCAGGTGTCCAACCTCGAAAGCTTCCGCGTGGTGCTGGCGCCGAACAAGGAAGCGCTCAAGCACATCGACCAGATCATCCACAGTGCCGGCCAGTACGAAGAAGGCGAAACCCTGTCGGTGTTCGACCTGACCCAAAGCGCCGAGCAGGACAACAAGAACGAAGAAGCCAAGGAGTACTTGGCACGGCTGGTGGCGGCCAACCACAACCAGCTGGGCCTGAAGGACCTGTTCGAGCTGGCGTTCGAGATCACCAAGGTCAACGGCCAGCCGATCATCCACGCCGACATCGACGGCGCGGCGTCCAACGGCACCACCATGACCATCAAGGCGCTGACCAACATGTACCTGTTGCTGCACCTGATGGACCGTGACCTGGCCGGGCGCATTCGCCTGCCGTACTACCTGGATGAGGCAGCAGACATCGACGAACGCAACCAGGCAGCACTGCTGGAAACCAGCCTGCAGCTGGGCTTTGTGCCGATTCTGGCGAGTGTGAAGCCGCAGGTGTCGGCGCGCGTGGCGATCGACCTGGAAGGCGGTAGCGGGCCGAATGGCATCTACATCGACGAGGCGGACTGGAAGTTCATCAGCCGGCTGGATGAGGTGAAGGCGGTTGTGCGGGAGGATCAGGCCGAAGAGTTGGCCTGAGGTAACCAGGGCCGCTTTGCGGCCCATCGCGACCTGCGGTCGCTCCTACAGGGGTATCGCAATCTCCCGTAGGAGCGACCGCAGGTCCCGATAGGAGGCCGAATGGCCTCCCGGCGATCTACAAGGTTATCAATGCGCCCAAGGCAAGATCGGTATCGCGGTCACCGCATTCTGCGGGCTGCCTTCGATCATGCGGTCGCTGTACACCAGGTACACCAGCGTATTGCGCTTCTTGTCCAGGAAGCGCACCACCTGCATGGTCTTGAACACCAGCGAGGTGCGCTCCTTGAACACCTCCTCGCCGTCTTTCAACTCACCCTTGAAGTTGATCGGCCCGACCTGACGGCAGGCAATCGATGCCTCTGCCCGGTCCTCGGCCAGCCCCAACCCACCCTTCACACCGCCTGTCTTGGCCCGCGACAGGTAGCAGGTCACGCCCTCGACCTTGGGGTCGTCGAACGCCTCGACCACGATGCGGTCATTCGGCCCGAGGAACTTGAACACGGTGGACACCTGGCCGATTTCCTCGGCCCCGGCCAGCATGGGCAGCACCAGCGCTGCCACGCCGATCACCCGCTTGAACAGGCTCATACCAGCACCAGGTTGTCGCGGTGCACCAGCTCCGGCTCGGCGCTGTAGCCCAGCAGGCTTTCGATGGCATCGGACGGCTGGCCAATGATCTTCTGCGCTTCCAGGGCGCTGTAGTTGGCCAACCCGCGCGCCACTTCCAGACCGTCCGGGCCGACGCACACCACCATCTCGCCACGGCGGAAACTGCCCTGCACCGTCTTCACGCCAACCGGCAGCAAGCTCTTGTTGGCCTGGCGCAGCGCCTGCACGGCACCGGCGTCCAGCACCAGGGTGCCACGGGTTTGCAGGTGGCCGGCCAGCCACTGCTTGCGTGCAGCGAGCATGCCGCGCTCGGGCGACAGCAGAGTCCCCAGGCGCTCGCCCGCCTTGAGGCGGTCCAGTACGCGCTCGATACGGCCACCAATGATGATGGTGTGGGCACCGGAACGGGCAGCCAAGCGTGCAGCGCGCAGCTTGGTCTGCATGCCGCCACGCCCCAGGGCACCACCGGTGCCACCGGCCACGGCGTCCAGCGACGGGTCGTCGGCGCGGGCTTCGTAAATCAGCTGGGCTTCGGGGTTGTTGCGTGGGTCGGCGTCGAACATGCCATCGCGGTCGGTGAGAATCACCAGCAGGTCGGCCTCGACAAGGTTGGCCACCAGTGCCGCCAAGGTGTCGTTGTCGCCGAAACGGATCTCGTCGGTGACCACGGTGTCGTTTTCGTTGATCACCGGCACCACGCCCAGGTCGACCAGCGTGCGCAGAGTGCTGCGGGCGTTCAGGTAACGCTTGCGGTCGGACAGGTCGTCATGGGTCAGCAGGATCTGCGCGGTGTGCTTGCCGTGCTCGCCGAAGCTCGACTCCCACGCCTGCACCAGGCGCATCTGGCCGAGCGCGGCAGCGGCCTGCAGCTCGTTCATCGCGCTCGGTCGCGAAGTCCAGCCCAGCTGGCTCATGCCGGCAGCCACGGCCCCGGAGGAGACCAGTACCAACTCCACGCCTGCCTCACGCAGCGCGACCATCTGCTCGACCCAAACGGCCATGGCACCGCGGTCGAGGCCCTTGCCATCGGCGGTCAGCAGAGCACTGCCAATCTTCACGACCCAGCGCTTGGCGCCCGTCACCTTGCTTCGCATCTTCTTCCAACCTATGTCGAATCTGTAGATACCGTGGATACAAAAACGCCGCTCCAGAGAGCGGCGTTTAGTGTACTGCAACCGATCAGTCGCGCACGTAAATGATTTCCGGGCCGTCTTCGTCGTCCTCGAAATCATCGTCCCACCCGTCATCGTCGCCGATGTCGTGCACGCTCTTGACGCCGGTACGGCGCAGGGTACGCGCGTCGTCCAGGGCCTGCAGCTGGGCACGGGCTTCGTCTTCGATGCGCTGGTCGAGATCGGCCAGCTCTTCGGCGTAGGCCGGGTCGTTGGCCAGGCGGTCGGCGCGGTCTTCGAGGTAGCGCATCAGGTCGTGGCTGAGCTTTTCGGTGCCCTGCTTGGAGATGGCCGAAATCACGTAGACCGGGCCTTCCCATTGCAGGCGCTCGACCACTTCCTGAACGCGCGCGTCGCGCTCGTCTTCCATGACCATGTCGGCCTTGTTCAGCACCAGCCAGCGCTCACGCTCTGCCAGCGACGGGCTGAAGCGGGTCAGCTCGTTGACGATCACTTCGGCGGCATCGGCCGGGCTGCTTTCGTCCAGCGGCGCCATGTCGACCAGGTGCAGCAGCACGCGGGTACGCGCCAGGTGCTTGAGGAAGCGGATACCCAGGCCGGCACCGTCGGAAGCACCTTCGATCAGGCCGGGGATGTCGGCGATGACGAAGCTCTTCCAGCGGTCGACGCTGACCACGCCCAGGTTCGGTACCAGGGTGGTGAACGGGTAGTCGGCCACTTTCGGCTTAGCGGCGGAAACCGAGCGAATGAAGGTGCTCTTACCGGCGTTCGGCAGGCCCAGCAGGCCCACGTCGGCCAGCACTTTCATTTCCATCTTCAGGTCGCGCTGGTCACCTGGTTTACCCGGGGTGGTCTGGCGCGGTGCACGGTTGGTGCTGGACTTGAAGCGGGTGTTGCCCAGGCCGTGCCAGCCGCCTTGGGCGACCATCAGTTTCTGACCCGGGGTCACCAGGTCACCGATCACTTCCTGGGTGGAAGCGTCGATCACGGTGGTGCCGACCGGCACACGCAGGAACAGGTCGTCGCCTTTCTTGCCGGTGCAGTCGGTGCTGCCGCCGTTGGCGCCGCGCTGGGCCTCGTGGTGACGGGTGTAGCGATAGTCGACCAGGGTGTTGAGGTTTTCGTCAGCGACCATGTACACCGAGCCGCCGTCGCCACCGTCACCGCCGTTGGGGCCACCGTTCTCGATGAATTTTTCGCGACGGAAGCTCATGCAACCGTTGCCGCCGTCACCGGCCTTGACCCGAATGGATACTTCGTCAACAAACTTCATTAAAACCGCCTCTCGTCGGCAGACGAGCTGAATGACTCAAAAACATGAGGCTCTTGCAAAAATGAGCGCGGCGGCCCCGTACGACCGTAGAAACCAACGCCGGCAACCCAGACAAACAGCTTTGCAAGAGGCTCACCACAAACGAAAAAGCCCCGTCGCATGACGGGGCTTCTGGAGCGACGTCGCGATTAAGCGGCGACGATGCTCACGTAACGGCGCATGAACTCGCCTTTTTTCTCGAACTTGATCACGCCTTCGATCTTGGCGAACAAGGTGTGGTCCTTGCCCATGCCAACGCCGTAGCCAGCGTGGAATTCGGTGCCGCGCTGACGGACGATGATGTTGCCTGGCTTGATAACCTGGCCGCCATACATCTTCACGCCAAGGCGTTTAGATTCTGAGTCGCGACCGTTACGAGTACTACCACCAGCCTTCTTGTGAGCCATGGTTCAATTCTCCAAATAAATTCAGGGGATCTAGGGGATTAAGCCTGGATGCCGGTGATTTTGATCTCGGTGAACCACTGGCGGTGGCCCATACGCTTCATGTGGTGCTTACGACGACGGAACTTGATGATGCGAACCTTGTCGTGGCGGCCTTGCGAAACAACTTCGGCCACTACTTTAGCGCCAGCAACAACTGGAGCACCGATGGTGACTTCTTCACCGTTGGCGACCAGCAGAACGCGATCGAAGGTCACGGATTCGCCAGTGGCGACTTCCAGTTTTTCGATCTTGAGGAATTCACCTTCAGCGACTTTGTACTGCTTGCCGCCGGTAACGATTACTGCGTAAGACATGGTATTTCTCCGATAATCCTGCTCACCCAGCGCTTTATATGATGAGTATTGGCTGGCATGGCTGCATGGGGCTGGAACGGCCCTGTGCAATTGCGTAAGGCAGGTGCTGCCCAGGAAGTTAGGGTGCGCGATTGTACGCAACCCGGGTTTTGCTTGCAAGTGCCGCCCCCGGCCAGCAGGCACCGCGCCTTGACACACCGGGACCTGCGACCTAGCATGCCGCGCAACCTCACTGGAGCAGCCGATGCAACCCCAAACCTTCTACCGTGCGGTGGCTGATGATTTCAGCGCCGTCGACGAGATCATCAAGAAGCAGCTGACCTCGCGCGTGCCGCTGGTATCGAAGATCGGCGACTATATCACGTCCGCCGGTGGCAAGCGCCTGCGCCCCCTGCTGGTGCTGCTGTGCGGCAAAGCCCTGGGCCGCGAAGGCGACGACCTGCGCCTGCTGGCCGCCACCATCGAATTCCTGCACACCGCCACCCTGCTGCACGACGACGTGGTCGACATGTCCGGCATGCGCCGCGGCCGCTCCACCGCCAATGCCCTGTGGGGTAACGCGCCAAGCGTGCTGGTGGGCGACTTCCTTTATTCGCGCTCGTTCGAAATGATGGTCGAGCTGGGCTCGATGCCGGTCATGCAGATCCTGTCCAAGGCCACCCGTGTGATTGCCGAGGGTGAAGTACTGCAACTGTCGCGAGTACGCGATGCCAGCACCACCGAAGAAGTCTACATGGAAGTCATCCGTGGCAAGACCGCGATGCTCTTCGAAGCCTCGACCCACAGCGCTGCCGCGCTGGCCGAAGCGACAGACGAACAGCGCGAAGCCCTGCGCACCTTCGGTGACCACCTGGGTGTGGCCTTCCAGCTGGTCGATGACCTGCTGGACTATAAAGGTGACTCGCAAACCCTGGGCAAGAACGTGGGTGACGACCTGGCTGAAGGCAAGCCTACCCTGCCGCTGATCTACACCATGCGTGAAGGCACTGCCGAACAGGCTGCTCTGGTGCGCCAGGCGATCCAGAAAGGTGGCCTGGAGGACCTTGAGCAGATTCGCGTGGCCGTCGAGGAATCGGGTGCACTGAAGTACACCGCAGAGCTGGCCCGTGATTACGTGAAGCGTGCCATCGCGTGCCTGGAAGTGCTGCCGGCCAGTGAATACCGGGATGCGCTGGTTGAGCTGAGCGAGTTTGCTGTAGCGCGTACTCACTGACAGACCGAGTCGCCTTCATTCGCGGGTTTACCCGCGAATGCTTTTGTCCGGACATAATCCCTTCTGGAAAAATACCTTTTACAATGCAGGCCTTTAACCGCCCGTCTGTTTGTTTGAGGAACCGAAGTGAGCACTCTGCCACCCTGCCCTAAATGCAACTCCGAATACACCTATGAGGATGGCACTCAGCTGATCTGCCCTGAATGCGCCCACGAATGGTCGGCCAGCGGCGATGCCGAGGCGGCCAGCGACGAGGTGGTGAAAAAGGATTCGGTCGGCAACATCCTGCAGGACGGCGACACCGTCACCGTGATCAAGGACCTCAAGGTCAAGGGCTCGTCCCTGGTGGTCAAGGTCGGCACCAAGGTCAAGAACATCCGCCTGTGCGACGGCGACCACGACATCGACTGCAAAATCGACGGCATCGGCGCCATGAAGCTGAAGTCCGAGTTCGTCCGCAAAGTCTGATCACACAAAAATCTGCCAATTGGCGCTTGCTATTTAGATAATAAGAATTATTCTCATTGGGACTGCTACCCAAGGAGAATAGCCATGACTTATCTGATCGACGCCTGGCTTGACCGCCCTCACCCCTACCTGCGCATTCTTCATCGGGAAACCGGCGAAGTGTGCGCGGTGCTTGAAGAAGAAGCACTCGATGAACTGCGTGACCAGGGCGACCTGGACATGAGCGGGTTGAATTCGAGTGAACCGGGGGTGCTCAAGGAGCTGGTGCGGAATCTGTTTCTGTTCTGCTATGCGCGGGCGTTGCGCCCGGCGGGAACAGACTGGAATTGAGGCTGCCAGGGCCGGCCTCTTCGCGGGCAAGCCCGCTCCCACAGATACCGCATAAGATTTAAATCCTGCGCTATACCTGTGGGAGAGGGCTTGCCCGCGAATGGGCCGCAACGCGGCCCCAGCGGTATTACAGAACGTCGAGCAGCTCGACGTCGAACACCAGCACGCTGTGCGGCGGGATGCTGCCAACGCCTTGGGCGCCGTAAGCCAGCTCGCTTGGCACGTACAGGCGCCATTTGCTGCCAGCATTCATCAGCTGCAGGGCTTCGGTCCAGCCCGCGATCACGCCACCTACCGGGAATTCAGCCGGCTGACCACGGTCGTAGGAGCTGTCGAACACAGTGCCGTCGATCAGGGTGCCGTGGTAGTGCGTGCGCACGTTGTCTTCGCGGGTCGGCTTGGCGCCTTCACCGGCGGTCAGCACTTCGAACTGCAGGCCCGACGCCAGGGTCGTGATGCCTTCGCGCTTGGCGTTCTCGACCAGGAATTCTTTGCCAGCAGCAGCAGCGGCTTCGGCCTTGGCTGCGGCTTCGGCTTGCATCACGTCACGGATGACCTTGAAGCTGGCCGACAGGTCGGCTTCGCTGACGCGGCTGTCGGCGCCGTTGAAGGCATCTGTCAGGCCGGCCAGAATGGCCTCCAGGCTGACGCCTGGTGGCGGGTTGTCGCGCAGCTGGCCGCCCAGCTGACGGCCGATGCCGTAGCTGACGCGGGTTTCGTCGGTGGACAGGTTGAGTTCGGACATTGTCGTGCTCCACTGCAGGGCGCAGTGCAGCCGCGCCCTTGATGAAAAGGGCGAGCAGCCTAGCACACTGGGGCGCGGCGAGCAGCTACCAGGCCGAACGCTGGGAAATCGGCACCTTCAGGTCTTCTTCCGGGTGCGTGCCCATGCCGCACATTTCATCCTGCACCGACCAGTGCACCAGGTTCATCGAAACCATGGGGATGGTTTGCAGCAACTTGCGCGCATCCTCCACCGAGTGCACACGCAAGCGCTCACCACGGGGGTCGGACAAGGGGTGGGCACGGCCTTTGACCCGGGCCTCAAGCAGGTAATCACCGCCTTCGATGGCGATCAGGTTCAGTTCATCGACATGGCCAGCCCTGGCCTCGGTATTGAGCTGATGCAGGTTCATGAGAGCACCTCGCGACGGGAACCACGCATGAGAGCTCATTTTTTGTACAGGCTGGCTGAAAGCACAAGCCAGAAACAACACCGCCCGTCCGTTTTACAACGGACGGGCGGTGTAAGCAGCAGCCGGACTCAGTGCTTGGTCAGCTTGTCCAGGTAGCCCATGCAGAATGCCGACACCACGAAGGTCATGTGGATAATCACGTACCACATCAGGTAATCGGTGGAGATGTTCTGCGCATCCATGAACACCCGCAGCAAGTGAATGGACGAAATCGCCACGATCGACGCAGCAACCTTCATCTTCAGCGACGAAGAGTCCATCTTGCCCAGCCAGTTGAGCTTTTCTTTGCTCTCGTCGATATCCAGTTGCGAGACGAAGTTCTCGTAGCCGGAAATCATCACCATCACCAGCAAGCCGCCCACCAGCGACATGTCGATCAGCGACAGGATCACCAGAATCAGGTCGGCCTCGCTCAGGGCAAAGACGTTAGGCAGGACGTGGACCACTTCCTGGAAGAATTTCAGCGCCAGGGCCAGCAGGCCGAGGGACAGGCCGAAGTAGATGGGTGCGAGCAGCCAGCGCGAGGCATACATCGCATTTTCGAGAATACGTTCCATGGAAAGTTTGGGACTCGTCAGGTGACTGGAAAAACGACGGCGAGTATAGCCAGCCACCTGTTACAGCAAAAGCCCAAGGCAATCCGTCAGGTTTCAGGATGAAACTGGTAATCCCCCAGGTTCCGACACCGCTCGCCATTGATCCTGCGCAACTGCGCCTGCAGGTGCAGGCACCAGATCTGCGGGTCCTCGGCCACCTGGTACCCGTGCAAGGTCAGGCTGTCGACAATGGCATTGAGCACCGATTCGGCCACAAGCGGCCCATGGAAAGGCCCTTGAGCCTTGATCGCAGAGGGTTGTTCACCGGCCATTCCGGCGGCAAACAGCAGCGTCCACATGCCGTTGTCCCCAGCCAGTGGGCGGATGCTGCATTCGATGCGGGTCACCAGGCCCAGGCACTGGCGTGTGAGGCTGAGGTTGCGCATGGCCGCGTCCCCTCCAAAGAGCCTTGTTCAGCCTGTACCTCAGGCTGTTTCCATCCTGAACGCTGTACCGTCCTTAAGTTCCAGCATAGAAGAACCGTACAGAAAGATGGAAAACCGGCGCTGAACGGTAGCACATCGCCTCCAGCGCCGGATTATTGACTCAGGCCGGCTTGGCCTGGGCAATCACCTCTTCGAGGCGTTCCTTTTCTGCCTTCTCGATTTCTTCCTCGCTGATCATTTCGGCGATTTCGCGCAGGCGCTCCACCACACGGGCATTGACGCTGCCCTCGGTGAACTGGCCGTTGTCATCGAGCACCCCGGCCTCCTCGCCCACCAGCAGGCTCAGCGCCTCATCGGCCTGGCTGACCGCGTAGACGTGGAACATGCCGTTCTCCACCGCCTGAAGCACGCGCTCGTCGAGCATCAGGGTGGCAACGTTGGCACGCGGAATGATCACACCCTGCTCACCGGTCAGGCCACGCGCCTCGCAAAGGCGGAAGAAGCCCTCGATCTTCTCGTTCACCCCTCCCACTGCCTGCACTTCACCAAACTGGTTGATCGAGCCGGTGATGGCAAAGCACTGCTTGAGCGGCGTGCGCGACAAGGCCGAAATCAGCGTACAGGCTTCGCCCAGCGAGGCGCTGTCGCCGTCCACATAGCCGTAAGACTGCTCCAGCGCGATGCTCGCCGAAATCGCCAGCGGGAACTCCTGGGCATAGCGGCTACCCAGGTAACCGGTCAGGATCATCACCCCCTTGGAGTGAATCGGCTGGCCCAGGTTGACCTCGCGCTCGATGTCGACGATGCCGCTGCCGCCCGGGTACACGGTGGCCGAGATGCGCGCCGGCATACCGAACGCCGAGTCGCCCACTTCCAGCACGGTCAGGCCGTTGCACTTGCCAATGGCCGCGCCTTCGGTGTCGATCAGGATGATGCCGGCAAGCATGTCGTCCAGCACCCGCTGCGACACACGCCCGGTGCGGGTGGCCTTGGCCTTGAGCGCACGTTCGATGTGCCCGGCGTCGGTCATTTCGTCACTGGCCAACTGGCGGATGAAGTCGGCTTCGCTGACCAGCTGGAACAGGTCACCGATGCGCGCCGACAGGCGCGACTGGTTCTCTGCCAGGCGGGCGCTGTAGGTCGCCAGGCGCGCCACGGCGTCACTGGTCAACGGCGCCATGCCCTCTTCGTTGGTGCGGGTGCGCAACAGCTGGGCGAATTGCTCCAGGTTCTCGTCGACCATGGGCATGTCTTCGTCGAAGTCCACCAACACCCGGAACATCTCCTGGAAGTCCGAGTCGTGGTCCTGCAAGGCGTAGTACAGCTGGCGCGAGCCGATGATCACCAGCTTGACGTTGAGCGGAATCATCTGCGGCTGCAGGCTGACGGTGGCGACACGGCCCAGTTCACCGATCGGTGACTCCATCTTCAGCTTGCGCGACTGCAAGGAACGCTTGAGCGCATCCCACACGAACGGCTCGCCCAGCATCTTCTCGGCTTCAAGAATCAGGAAACCGCCGTTGGCACGGTGCAACGCGCCCGGGCGCAGCTGTCGGTACGAGGTGTACAGCGCGCCTTGGTCGGTGCTGTATTCGATACGGCCAAACAGGTTGTCGTAAGTCGGGTGCGGCTCGAATACGACCGGCGCACCACCGGCGGCATGGTGGCCGACCACCAAGTTGGGTGCGTACTGCTCTTCGAGCAGCTTGCGCGCGGCAGCGTCGGTCTTGCTGTCGTCGACCAATTGCTCGACCACGGTGCGCAGCAGGTTCAGTTGCACCGACTGCAGGTAGGCGCACACTGCGGCGTTCTCGGCATACTTTTCCGACAACGGCGCCAGCAACGGTTGCAAGGCCAGGGTAATGGTTTCTTCATTCAGCTGGCGCAGCTGGTTGTTCGACTCACGCTTCCATTGCGGCAGGCTGGCCAGCTCTTCGTTCAACTGCTCTTCGAGCTGGGCAATGTCCTCGTGGAACTGTTCACGCACGTCTTCCGGCAACTGGGCGAACTCGGCTTCATCCAGCGCCTTGCCGTCTGCCATCGGGGTGAAGGCAACGTTGCTGGCATCGCGGTACAAGGCCACGTCCTTTTCCAGCGAGGCGCGCTCGATCACATCCAGGGCGCGGTCATAACGCTGGTTGAAGGCACGGTCGATGGCGCCCTTCTTCTGCTGGTACGACGGGTGTTCGAACACGGCCGGGAAGGTGGCCAGCAGGTTGTCGATCAGCCCGCCCATGTCGGCGATGAACGCCCCGGCGCTGCCGGAAGGCAATTCCAGCGCACGCGGTTCACGGGTGTCGTCGAAGTGGTTGACGTAGACCCAGTCAGCCGGGGTCTGCTGGCGCTTGCCCTCGGCCTTGAGGTAGCGCTTGACGAACGAGAAGCGGCCGGTACCCGGCTCGCCCATCACGTACACGTTGTAACCGGGGCGTGGCATGGCCACACCAAACTGCAGGGCCTCGACAGCACGCTCCTGGCCCAGGACTCCGCGAAACGGCTCCAGATCGTCGGTATTGGTAAAGGCAAACTGCTCGGGTGAGAAACGCCGGGTCAGGGCTTCAGGCGCGAGACGCAGGCGCGCAGCGACAGGATCGGGCATTGGGTTTCCTTACTTCGGCGGGGCAGATAGGCAGCATTCTGGCGCTGCCCGCGCGCGCCTTGCAAGGCTCTGCGGGACTTTATGTCGCAGCCCATGCAGGTCATGTAGCAGCAAATTTTTCGCAATCAACAACGCAACCTTTAGATCGTGCCTAAACTCCAAGCTGCGCGGGTGGGTGAAATGCTTTCCCGACCTGGCAACCGAATTGCCAGAAACCCTGACCCTTGGTTAAGACAAAGAGAACAAATGCTATGAAACGGATTCTTCTGGGTACTCTGTTCACCGTGGTCTCGCTGAACGCCATGGCTGAAGCGCCAGGCGGCCCGAACTGCGGCTGGGGCAACATGCTGTTCGAAGGCCAGCGCGGCACGCCGGCACACTTCCTGGCCTCCACCACCAACGGCACCTCCGGTAACGCCACCTTCGGCATGACCTCCGGCACCAACGGCTGCTCCACCAAAGCCTCGCTGACATACGGCGGCAAGTCGTGGTTCGCCATGAACGGCATGATGAACGAGCTGTCCGAAGACATGGCCATGGGCCAGGGTGAAGCGCTGACCACGTATGCCGTGGTCCTCGGTGTAGCCCCGGAAGACCGCAGCTACTTCCAGTCGGTCGCCCACCAGCACTTCAACCAGATTTTCACCAGCGCCGATGTCACTGCTGAAACTGTTCACAGCAACACCCTGGCCGTTCTGAAGAACGACCCACGCCTGGCCAAATACGCTACCGAGGCCTAAGCCCTGCTGCTCCCGCCCCACCCGGGGCGGGTTTCGCCTTTTTCGGCATCGTCAAGAAGTAGTTGCCCGATATGCTCAAACGCCTCGCTGCCCTGGCGCTGTGTGCCTGCGCCCCTGTTCATGCCGCGCCCGTGCTGGATCAAAGCCGTCTCCAGCAACTGGCCAACACCCCTTACTGGATTGCCCTGGGCCATTACGAAACCGCCAAGCTCGGTGGCTGGCGCAGCTATGTGGACGACGATGCGTTCTTCCTTGCCAAGGACGGCGCACACCACCCTGACCAGGAGCTGCAGGCCACGGTCGACGCGCTGTATGCCCCGGCCAGCCTCGGCGACAAGCACGCCCAGTGTGTATTCCCTGCACGCACCCGCTGGCTCCGCGAACAGCTGGGTCTGCAAGGCCTGCCGCAACCGGATTGCCAGGAATTCAAGACCTGGTACCAGTCGATCGACCCGCACAGCGCCGCGTTGATTTTCCCGGCGGCCTACCTGAACAGCCCATCGTCCATGTTCGGCCATACCCTGCTGCGCATCGACCAGTCCAACACCCGCAACGACGACACCACGCTGCTGAGCTACGCGATCAACTTCGGTGCCTACATCGAAGGCAGCGACAACAGCATCCTGTACGCCTGGAAAGGCCTGATGGGCGGCTACCCGGGGCTGTTCGCACTGATGCCCTACCAGGAGAAGCTGTCCGAATACCGCAGCCTGGAAAACCGCGACCTGTGGGAGTACCAGCTGGACCTCACCCCCGAAGAAACCGGGCGTATGGTCGAACATGTGTGGGAGCTGAAGCAAATCCAGTTCGACTACTTCTTCTTCGACGAAAACTGCTCGTACCGCCTGCTGGAGCTGCTGCAAGTGGCCCGGCCGAGCCTGGACCTGACTTCGCAGTTCCCGTTGACCGCCATCCCGACCGATACCGTGAAGGCCGTGAAGCAGTCCGGCCTGGTCGCCAGCGAGACATACCGCCCTTCTCGCGAACGTGAATTGCTGGCCCGCGCCGAGCCACTGGACCACGGCGAAAAGCAGCAGGTGCTGGCCGTGAGTGCCGACACCGCACAATTGCAGAGCCCCGAATTCAAGGCCCTGCCCCGCGAACGGCAAGCGCTCGTGCAAGATGCCGCGTACCGCCTGGAGCGCTACCGGGCCAATGGCCAGGAACGCGACCCCGGGCAGGCGAAGCGCAGCTTCGAGCTGCTGCGGGCGATCAACGGCAACCCGCCGCCACCCTTGCAAATCGAACGCCCCGGCCTGCCCGAGGATGGCCACGATTCACGCACCTGGCAGCTGGGTGTGGGCACCCGTGAAGACCGCGCCTACGCCGAGTACGGCCTGCGCATGGCCTATCACGACCTCAACGACAATGCCTACGGCTTCCCGCTGGGTGCCCAAATCGAGATCCTGCAGTTGAAAGTGCGCCAGTACGAGGGCAACGACTGGCAAGTGCAGCGCCTGGACCTGGCCACCATCCGCTCGCTGACACCGCGTAACGAACTGCTCAAACCCTGGTCGTGGCAGGTGGCTGGCGGCCTTGAGCGCGTGCCGGGAAAACATGATGACGAAGTGCTGGTCAGCCATGTGAATGGTGGCGCCGGGGGGACCTGGCAGTTGGCCGACGGTTTGCTGGGCTTTGCTCTGGGCACCGTGCGGGTCGAACATCACAATGATTTCGCCGAATTCATCGCTCCAGCGGCAGGCTTCAATGGCGGCCTGCTGTGGCGAAACGGCTTGGGCAATCTGACGCTGGAGGCCAAAGGCGACTATTTCACCAATGGCGAAGTCCGCCGCAGTGTGAGCCTGAACCAGCAGTGGGAGATCAGCCAGAACCTGGGCGTGCGGTTAAGTGCATCGCGCGAGTTCAGCCACCTGGCGACGGCGCAGAATGAGGTGATGCTGGAGCTGAAGTGGTATCACTACTAGTGACCCAATCGACTCTTTGACACCGTTTTGACAGCTCCCCGACAAATCGCCACCTAGACTTCCCATTATCAATTGGAGGGCTGGGTGGTTATGTCGCGGTATTGGTTCGGCGTGTGCATGGCGTTGTTGCTCTCAGGTTGCGAAACCACCCACGAGCAGATGGTCAACCGTGGTTATCCGCCTGCCTATGCCGATGGTTTCCAGGACGGCTGCAGCAGCGGCCGCCAGGCCGCCGGGCTGATGGTGGGCAACTTCCGCAAGGACGTGCCGCGCTATCTGCACGAGCGTCAGTATGAAACCGGCTGGGACGACGGCTTTCGCCAGTGCCACGCCATGCAAAACAGCGAAGAACAGCGCGAGTACCATGAGCGCTTCTGGGACGAGCGCGAGCGGGAGTGGCAACAGGAAAAGGATCGCGGTGCCGCAAAAGCCTATCGCCACAACTAAGTCAGTCGCAAACGGACATCCCTTGAAACCGTCGGCCTGCCATGCTGGTCTTCAGCACAAGGAGGCCCAGCATGAGCCGAGCATTCGTCAACGAAGACCAAGCCGCCGCCCAGGCCGACCAGCCGGTAGAACGGCGCGTCAGCGAACAACCCAACTACGTCACTGCCAACGGCCTGCGCCAGTTGCAGGCACGCGTGGCCGAACTGAATGCCCTGCGCAGCGAACTGCAGGCGCAGGGTGAGCGTGCCGACAAACAGCGGCTGGCCGAGACCGAGCGGGATCTGCGTTACTTCAGTGCGCGGGTGCAGAGTGCCCAGGTGGTGCCGGCAGCGACTTCACGCAGCAAGGTGCAGATTGGTAGCCGGGTGCGGTTTGTGGATGCGCAGGATCAGGAACAGGTGGTGCAGCTGGTGGGCGAGGATGAAGCGGATGCGGGACGTCGGCTCATCAACTGGGGCTCGCCGCTGGGGCGGGCATTGCTGGGCGCAGGGCCTGGAGATGAGGTGGTTTGGCGGCGGCCGGTGGGGGATCAGGTGATCGAGATACTTGAAATTGAGGGTGAGAACTAAGGTCCATGGGGGCTGCTTCGCAGCCCCGGCTGACTAGAATCAGACCACGCCCTGCGCCAGCATCGCATCAGCCACTTTCACGAAGCCTGCGATATTCGCACCTTTGACGTAGTTGATACGGCCATCCGCCTCTTCACCGTAGTGCACGCACGCATGGTGAATCGACTGCATGATGTTGTGCAGCTTGCTGTCCACTTCACCGGCAGTCCACAGCAGGCGCATGGCGTTCTGCGACATTTCCAGGCCCGACACGGCCACGCCGCCGGCGTTGGAGGCCTTGCCCGGGGCGTACAGAATGCCAGCGTCCAGGAAGATATCCACAGCCTCGAGGGTGGTCGGCATGTTGGCACCTTCGGCCACGCAGATGCAGCCGTTGCGCAGCAGGGTGCGGGCGTCTTCGGCGCCCAGTTCGTTCTGCGTGGCGCACGGCAGGGCGATGTCGCACGGCAGGCTCCACGGGGTCTGGCCCTTGCGGAACTCCAGGCCGAACTGCCCGGCCAGCTCGCTGATGCGGCCGCGCTTGACGTTCTTCAGTTCCATCACCGCATCCCACTGGGCGTCGGTCAGGCCGGCTTCGGCATACAAGGTGCCTTCGGAGTCGGACAGCGAGATCACCTTGCCGCCCAGGTCCATGACTTTGCGCGCCGCATACTGGGCCACGTTGCCCGAGCCGGAAATCGCCACACGGCAGCCATCGATACGCTTGTCCTGGCGCTTGAGCATTTCTTCAGCGAAGTACACGCAGCCATAGCCGGTGGCTTCAGGGCGGATCAGGCTGCCGCCGTAGGTCATGCCCTTGCCGGTCAGCACCGAGGTGAACTGGTTGGCCAGGCGCTTGTACTGGCCAAACATGAAGCCGATTTCGCGGGCACCCACGCCAATGTCACCAGCAGGTACGTCGCAATCAGCACCGATGTGGCGGTACAGCTCGCTCATGAACGCCTGGCAGAAGCGCATCACTTCGGCGTCGCTCTTGCCTTTCGGGTCGAAGTCCGAGCCACCTTTGCCGCCACCCATGGGCAGCGAGGTCAGCGAGTTCTTGAACACTTGCTCGAAGGCCAGGAACTTCAGCACGCTGAGGTTCACCGACGGGTGGAAGCGCAGGCCGCCCTTGTACGGGCCGATAGCGCTGCTCATCTGGATGCGGTAGCCGCGGTTGACCTGCACCTTGCCCTGATCATCGACCCAGGAGACGCGGAACAGCACCGCACGCTCCGGCTCGACCATACGCTCAAGGATGCCGGATTGCAGGTAATGCGGATTGGCTTCAAGGAATGGCCACAGGGTGCGCAGCACCTCTTCCACCGCCTGGTGGAACTCGGGCTGGCCTGGGTCACGCTGTTGCAGGCGTGCAAGGAAATTGTCGACAGATTCGATCATGGTAGACATCTCACCGAAGGTTTTGGACTTATTGGTTTTTTCAGGAATGTACCAAGAAGCAATCGCACTGGAATAGGGCGCAATGTCGTTTTTTTGAAATTATTTGGTGCGTTTTATGTAAGTGTATACAAATTAACTGGCGAAACAGCCGTTTTCAGATTTCACCAAGGCACAAAAATGGGGCTCCGCAGAGCCCCATTCTTGTGCAACTCAAACCGGCTTACTGGGCCAGTTTTTTGTGCCGTACACGGTGCGGCTGAGCAGCAGCATCGCCCAGGCGCTTTTTGCGATCGGCTTCGTACTCGGTGTAGTTACCTTCGAAGAACACCACGTTCGAGTCGTCTTCGTACGCCAGGATGTGGGTAGCCACACGGTCCAGGAACCAACGGTCGTGGGAAATCACGATCGCGGCGCCCGGGAAGTCCAGCAGGGCTTCTTCCAGCGAACGCAGGGTTTCAACGTCCAGGTCGTTGGACGGTTCGTCGAGCAGCAGGACGTTGCCGCCCTCCTTCAGGGTCAGGGCCAGGTGCAGGCGGCCACGCTCACCACCGGACAGGTCCTTGACGAACTTCTGCTGGTCGCCACCCTTGAAGTTGAAGCGGCCAACGTAGGTACGCGACGGGATCTCGTAGTTACCGATGCGGATCATGTCGGAACCGTCGGAAATCTGCTGGAACACGGTCTTGGCACCGTCCAGGTCTTCACGGCTCTGGTCCACACAGGCCAGTTGCACGGTTTCACCGATCTCGATGCTGCCCGAGTCCGGCTGTTCCTTGCCCATCAGCATGCGGAACAGGGTCGACTTACCGGCACCGTTACCACCGATAACGCCGACGATGGCGCCTTTAGGCATGGCGAACGACAGGTTGTCGATCAGCACGCGGTCGCCGTAGCCTTTGGTGACGTTCTTGAACTCGATGACCTTGTCGCCCAGGCGCGGGCCAGCCGGGATGTAGATCTCGTTGGTTTCGCTGCGCTTCTGGAATTCCTGCGACTGCATTTCTTCAAAGCGCTGCAGACGGGCCTTGGATTTGGACTGGCGAGCCTTGGCGCCTTTACGCACCCACTCCAGTTCCTCTTTCATGGCCTTTTCGTGGGCGCTCTGCTGCTTGGATTCCTGCGCCAGACGTTCCGACTTGGCTTCCAGCCAGCCCGAGTAGTTGCCTTCATACGGGATGCCGGCGCCGCGGTCCAGTTCCAGGATCCAGCCGGCGACATTGTCGAGGAAGTAACGGTCGTGGGTAATCGCAACCACGGTGCCCGGGAAATCGTGCAGGAAGCGCTCCAGCCAGGCGACCGAATCGGCATCCAGGTGGTTGGTGGGTTCGTCGAGCAGCAGCATGTCGGGGGCCGACAGCAGCAGGCGGCACAGGGCCACACGGCGCTTCTCACCGCCGGACAGGTGCTCGATGCGGGCATCCCAGGCTGGCAGGCGCAGAGCATCGGCGGCGACGTCCAGCTGGCGCTCCAGGTTGTGGCCATCGGCGGCTTGCAGAATGGCTTCCAGCTTGGCCTGTTCGGCAGCGAGCTTGTCGAAGTCGGCATCCGGTTCGGCGTAGGCGGCGTAAACCTCGTCCAGGCGCGCCTGGGCGTCCTTAATCACGCTGACGGCTTCCTCGACCACTTCGCGAACGGACTTGTTAGGGTCCAGCTGCGGTTCCTGCGGCAGGTAGCCTACGTTGATGTCGGGCATCGGACGGGCTTCGCCGTCGAATTCCTTGTCGACGCCCGCCATGATCCGCAGCAGGGTCGACTTACCGGCGCCGTTCAGGCCGAGCACGCCGATCTTGGCGCCCGGGAAGAACGACAGGGAAATGTTCTTGAGAATTTCCCGCTTCGGCGGCACGACCTTGCTCAGCCGATGCATGGTGTAGACGTATTGAGCCAAAACCAAGCCCTCTAATCAGATAGGTAAAGACATCGACGATCGCCCCGGCGCGCTGGCCAGGGAGATGTGTGTTTGGGTGTCGTTGAACAAAGTCGACCATTCTACGCCAACGCACGGCGTTGCATAGGAGGGAGCGATGGTGGGCTGGGATCAGGATGATCCCGGGGAGAAATTCATTGCCTTCACCGGCCTCTTCGCGGGCAAGCTCGCTCCCACAGGTTCTCTACAGAGCCGAAGCAATCAGTGATTCCTGCGGGCTTGCCCGCGAAGAGGCCGGCACAGCAGCCGAAAATGGCTCAGACGTGACGCTGCCTGGCCTTGCCACGCGGCAACCGGCAACGGTCACCCTGCTCGGCCAGACGCGCAGCCCAGGCAGACTTCACGCTGAAGCCACCGCTGCGGGCAGGCTGCTGCGCGGCAACCTTGGCGGGTTTGGCGGCCGCAGGTGCCGTGCTGACCACCTTGGCTGCAGGCTTGTTGGCC
Source organism: Pseudomonas sp. yb_9 (assembly GCF_043103635.1). Lineage (NCBI taxonomy): Bacteria > Pseudomonadati > Pseudomonadota > Gammaproteobacteria > Pseudomonadales > Pseudomonadaceae > Pseudomonas > Pseudomonas sp. yb_9. Next base: position 154,467 of record NZ_JBICKA010000061.1, read on the forward strand.
GCAGCCACCGCAACTGCCGGCTCTGCTGCCGCGGTCTTGCGCAGTTCAGCGAGCGACGGGGCCTTGCTTTTGGCGGCGTTGGCCGCCTCGGGTTTGCTCAGCGAACGCTGGCAAGACTTGCAGGATACGTCCTCGGTCACGGCAGTGCTGACAAGGGTCTGACTGCTGCGCCCGCAGGCGGAATCGAGGCCATTGGAGGAAAAGTGAGTAACCAAAACCGAACATCTCCGATGCGTTGTCATGTGAAGCGGGCGCTATTCTCGCACAGGTTGCAGGGGCTTGCCGAACCACCGGGCAGGCACCATCGGTCAACATGGCTGGCACTTTGCCATAATCCTAGGCATGCTAGCCGGTTTCGGGTGTCCGGCCTTATAGTGCGCCACCGCGGTACGGCAGCCAGGCACCGGCACACACCGTGCATGATCCTTCCCTGCCATCGCCAGCCCAATCGCAGGATCAACGCTTGACCAACCTTACTCATCCGTCGCCATTGCGTTCCGCGCCACCCGCGCCCGCCGCTACCCTGCGCGGGTCGATCAAGGGTGCGCTGGCGCTGCTGGCCCTGATCCTGCTGGGCCTGCTGCTGTGGCAGCTGTTCGCCCAGTTCAACCACACCCAGTCCGACCTGCGCAAACAAAGCCTGGACGCCACCGCAGAGCTGGCCGACCACCTGAGCCTGAACATGGCGTTCAAGGCACAACAAGCCGTGAACGTGGTGCAGCCCTACGTCAATGCGCCGACGCCGGCCGCCCTGCCCAGCCTGCTGGATACCCTGCGCGAACGCCTGCCCGCCCTGCAGAGCATGGCCTGGCTGGACAGCGCCGGGCAGCTGCGCAGCGACAGCCTGGCGGGCAGCCCGGACCGCCAGTTGCTTGACGAGCTGCTGACGCTAAACCTGGGGCGCCCGTACTTCTTTACCAATTCGGCCGACAATCGAACCTTGTACCTGCTGCTGCGCCAGGCCGCCGAACAGGACCGCGGCTACTGGCTGCTGCGCCTGTCACCGGACTACTACCGCGAGCTCACCGTTCACCTCGATGGCGGTGGCCATCCGCTGTGGCTGCTGGAAAACAGCCGCAGCGGTGAAGTGCTGCAGCAGCACGCCCCAACCGACACCAGCCACGAGCCGTTGCAAAGCGTGATGCTGGCCTTCATCGACAACAGCACCTGGCAGCTGCGCGGCCTGTTCGACGCCAAGCTGACCCAGCAAAAATTGCTGCCCGCGCTGATCGGCAAATGCCTGTTGGTGCTGTTCTGTGCCCTGTTGCCGGTGTTGGCGCTGATCAACATGCGCCGCCGCCAGCGCGCGCTGCAGGAAGACCGCCGGCGCTACCAGGAAATCTTCGAAGGCACCGGCGTGGCCCTGTGCGTGCTCGACCTATCCAGCCTGCCCGGCCAGCTCGACCGCTACCACCTGCGCAACCACGCCGCACTCAGGCACAGCCTGGCGCTGGACCCGAACCTGCGCCGCTCGCTGCTGCTGGAGCTGAAGATTACCGAGGTCAACCAGGTGGCGCGCCAGCTGTTGAACATCGAATGCCACGAAGGGGCCTGGCAGCGGCTGATCGACGGCAGCGGCGATGGCCGCGACAGCGTCGGCATGCAACTGATCGACGCGCTGATCGAAAAACGCCAGGTGCTGGAGCTTGAAGTGCGCCTGCCTGCTCCGCTGGGTGGCGAGTTGCACCTGTGGCTGATGGCGCGCCTGCCGCAGCAGCGCCGCGACTACCAGGCCGTGATCCTCAGCATCAGCGACATCACCAGCCGCAAACAGGTCGAGCTGTCGTTGCTGGAGCGCGAGAGTTTTTGGTCGGACGTGGTGCGCACCGTGCCCGATCAGCTGTACGTGCAGGACGTCATCAGCCAGCGGATGATCTTCAGCAACCGTCACCTGGGGCAGACCCTGGGTTACGACCGTACCGAACTTGCGCAGATGGGCGACCGCTTCTGGGAGCTGCTGCTGCACCCCGAAGATGCCGCGCACTACCAGGCATTGCGCCAGCAACAGCGTGACAACGGCCATGATCAACCGCTGCACTGCCAGTTGCGCTTCCGCCACCGTGATGGCGGCTGGCGCTGCTATGACATCCGCGAACAGGTACTGACCCGTGACGCCGATGGCCTGGTAACGCGCATCATCGGCGTGGGCAAGGACGTGACGGTGCAGATCGAGGCCAGCCAGTCACTGCGCGACAGCGAACAGCGCTACCGCATGCTCGCCGAAAGCATCAGCGACGTGATCTTCTCCACCGACAGCCTGCTGCAGCTCAACTATGTCAGCCCCTCCGTGCAGAGCGTGCTGGGCTACCAGGCTAACTGGATTTTTGCCAACGGCTGGCAATCGATCATCGCCAACCCGGCCCAGCTCACCGGCATCTACAGCCTGATGGAACGCGTCAGCAACGCCATGGGCGACCCGGCGCAACTGGCCCAGCTGCGCAGCCAGCTGCCAACCCAACTGTTCCTGTTCGACTGCCTGCGCGCCGATGGCCGCAAGATCCCGATCGAGCTGCGCCTGGTGCTGGTGTGGGACGATGACCAACGTTTTGAAGGCGTGCTTGGCGTGGGCCGCGACATCAGCCAGCAACGCCGCGCCGAAAAAGACCTGCGCATGGCCGCGACGGTATTCGAGCACTCCACGTCGGCGATCCTCATCACCGACCCGGCCGGCTATATCGTCCAGGCCAACGAAGCGTTCAGCCGTGTCAGCGGTTATGCCGTCAGTGAAGTGCTCGATCAGCTGCCGGGCATGCTTACCGTCGATGAACAGCAGGAAGGCCACCTGCGCTATGTGGTCAAGCAGCTGCACCAGCGCGGCAGTTGGGAAGGCGAGGTGTGGCTCAAGCGCCGCGACGGCGACCACTACCCGGCGTGGGTCGGCATTACTGCAGTACTCGATGACGAGGGCGACCTGGCCAGCTACGTGTGTTTCTTCACCGACATCAGCGAGCGCAAGGCCAGCGAACAGCGCATCCACCGCCTGGCCTACTACGACGCCCTCACCCACCTGCCCAACCGCACACTGTTCCAGGACCGCCTGTACAACGCGCTGCAGCAGGCCGAACGGCAGAAGGCCTGGGTGGTGCTGATGTTCCTCGACCTGGATCGTTTCAAGCCGATCAACGACTCCCTCGGCCATGCCGCCGGCGACCGCATGCTCAAGGACATGGCCCTGCGCCTGCTGGCCTGCGTGGATGACGACGACACCGTGGCGCGCATGGGCGGCGACGAGTTCACCCTGCTGCTGCAACCGCGCCCCACCCGCGAGATGGCCCTTAACCGCGCCATTCACGTGGCCGAGAACATCCTCGGCAGCCTGGTGCGCCCGTTCGTGCTGGAAAACCGCGAGTTCTTCGTCACCGCCAGTATCGGCATCGCCCTCAGCCCGCAGGATGGCGGCGAACTGAGCCAGTTGATGAAAAACGCCGATACCGCGATGTACCACGCCAAGGAACGCGGCAAGAACAACTTCCAGTTCTACCAGGCCGAAATGAACGCCAGCGCCCTGGAGCGCCTGGAGCTGGAAAGCGACCTGCGCCATGCCATGGAGCAGAATGAGTTCATCCTCTACTACCAGCCGCAGTTCAGCGGCGACGGCAAGCGCCTGACCGGTGCCGAAGCGCTGCTGCGCTGGCGCCATCCGACCCGTGGGCTGGTGCCTCCGGGCGACTTCATCCCGGTGATCGAGGAGCTGGGCCTGGTGGTGGACGTGGGCGACTGGGTGCTGCGCGAGGCCAGCCGGCAGCTCAAGGCCTGGCACAAGGCCAAGGTGCGAGTGCCCAAGGTGTCGGTGAACATTTCCGCGCGGCAGTTCTCCGACGGCCAGTTGGGCACGCGCATTGCCAACATCCTTGAAGAAAGCGGCCTGCCGCCTGCGTGTCTGGAGCTGGAACTGACCGAAAGTATCCTGATGCGCGAAGTGAACGAGGCGCTGCAGATTCTTGCCAGCCTGAAGAACCTCGGCCTGAGCATTGCGGTCGACGACTTCGGCACCGGCTACTCGTCGCTCAACTACCTCAAGCAGTTCCCAATCGACGTGTTGAAGATCGACCGCACCTTCGTCGACGGCCTGCCCGAAGGTGAGCAGGATGCGCAAATTGCCCGGGCGATCATCGCCATGGCCCACAGCCTCAACCTGGCGGTCATCGCCGAGGGTGTGGAAACCCACGAACAGCTGGAGTTCCTGCGCGAGCATGGTTGCGACGAGGTCCAGGGCTACCTGTTCGGGCGGCCAATGCCGGCGCATCAGTTCGAGGCGCAGTTCTCCAACGAGACCCTGTTCATGTTCCATTGAGGGGTGCAACGCCCCCTCAAAAGCGGACTTTCGGGTCAACTACCTCGCCCGCGCAGCCCAGACACGGCGCGGGATGCAACATGAAGCCCATTGGTCCGCGACTTGATGCCACTTCATATGCCAGCCGCGAATCAATCGGTTAGAATGCCCCCCCAAACTACCCCGATCCTTGAGGACCGCCATGTTCAGCCGTGATTTGACCATTGCCAAGTACGACGCCGAGCTCTTCGAAGCCATGCAGCAAGAAGCTCTGCGCCAGGAAGAGCATATCGAGCTGATCGCTTCGGAAAACTACACCAGCCCGGCCGTCATGGAAGCTCAGGGCTCGGTCCTGACCAACAAGTACGCCGAAGGCTACCCAGGCAAGCGTTACTACGGTGGTTGCGAGTACGTCGACGTCGTCGAGCAACTGGCCATCGACCGTGCCAAGGAGCTGTTCGGCGCCGACTACGCCAACGTCCAGCCGCACGCCGGCTCCCAGGCCAACGCTGCCGTCTACCTGGCCCTGCTGTCGGCCGGTGACACCATCCTGGGCATGAGCCTGGCCCACGGTGGCCACCTGACCCACGGTGCTTCGGTAAGCTCCTCGGGCAAGCTGTACAACGCCATCCAGTACGGCATCGACGGTAACGGCCTGATCGACTACGACGAAGTCGAGCGCCTGGCTGTCGAGCACAAGCCGAAGATGATCGTTGCCGGCTTCTCGGCCTACTCGCAGGTTCTGGACTTCGCCCGCTTCCGCGCCATCGCCGACAAGGTCGGTGCCTACCTGTTCGTCGACATGGCCCACGTTGCCGGCCTGGTTGCCGCTGGCGTGTACCCGAACCCTGTTCCGTTCGCCGACGTGGTCACCACCACCACGCACAAGACCCTGCGCGGCCCGCGCGGCGGCCTGATCCTGGCCCGCGCCAACGCCGACATCGAGAAGAAGCTGAACTCCGCTGTCTTCCCGGGCGCCCAAGGCGGCCCGCTGGAGCACGTCATCGCGGCCAAGGCCATCTGCTTCAAGGAAGCCCTGCAGCCTGAGTTCAAGGCTTACCAGCAGCAAGTGGTGAAAAACGCCCAGGCCATGGCCAGCGTGTTCATCGAGCGTGGTTTCGACGTGGTGTCCGGTGGCACCCAGAACCACCTGTTCCTGCTGTCGCTGATCAAGCAGGAAATCTCCGGTAAGGACGCTGACGCCGCCCTGGGCAAAGCCTTCATCACCGTCAACAAGAACTCGGTACCGAACGACCCACGTTCGCCATTCGTCACTTCGGGCCTGCGTTTCGGCACCCCAGCCGTTACCACCCGTGGTTTCAAGGAAGCCGAGTGCCGCGAGCTGGCCGGCTGGATCTGCGACATCCTGGCTGACCTGAACAACGAAGCGGTTATCGACGCTGTACGTGAGAAGGTCAAGGCCATCTGCAAGAAGCTGCCGGTTTACGGCAACTGATTGGCGATTGCCTGATGTGAAGAAGCCCGGCCTAGTGCCGGGCTTTTTCGTTTGCGCCGCTGCAATCACGTATTACCCTGTGCCCCCATTCACTCATCGAGCACAGGCCGCACCTTGACCAGGGAACAACTCGAAACCCACCAGATCCCGATCTACTTCGCCGCCGTGCTTGCGGCCGTAGCCTTCGGCTTGATGGCCAGCGACAGCGCCAGCCAGCTGGAAGCCCTGGTCACTCCCGCCATCGCCGTGCTGATGTATGCGATGTTCCTGCAGATCCCTTTCCTCGACCTGCGTAAGGGTTTGGGCAACCGCCGCTTCATCACCGCGCTACTGCTCGCCAACTTCATCCTCGTGCCGCTACTGGTCTGGGCCATTACCCGTGGGCTGGTGGAACACCCGGCGATCCTCGTCGGCGCCTTGCTGGTGTTGCTTACGCCGTGCATCGACTATGTGGTGGTGTTCACCCACATCGGCAAAGGCGATTCGCGCCTTACCCTGGCCGCTACACCTGTGCTGCTGTTGCTGCAACTGGTGCTACTGCCGGTGTATCTGGCCTGGATGCTGGGAGACAGCAGCAACGTGGCAATCTCCATCGCCCCGTTCGTGGAAGCCTTTGTCCTGTTGATTGTGCTGCCAATGATCCTGGCCGTGCTCACCAGTGTCGGCGCTCGTCGCTCAGGCGCGGTTTGGGCCTGGAACAACGCCTGGGCGTGGTTGCCCGTACCGGCGATGGCCCTGGTGCTGGTGGTTGTGATCGCCTCGCAGATTGCTGTGGTGCTGCGAGATTTCGACCGTTTGCTACCGGTAATTCCGGTGTACATCGGCTTCATGTTGCTGGCGCCGGTGCTCGGGTTCATTTCGGCGCGGCTGCTGCGCCTGCCTGTTGCCGAAGCACGCTCGGTCACCTTCAGCGCCGCCACGCGAAACTCGCTGGTGGTGCTACCGCTGGCGTTGGCATTGCCCGAAGCGATACGCGGGTTGGCGGCTGCGGCGGTGATCACGCAGACACTGGTGGAGTTGGTGAGCGAGCTTGTCTATGTCAGAGCGGTGCCACGGGCCATACGCTGACCCGTGGCCAAGGATCGCGCCGGTCACGAGCGCCAAGGGTAGGCGGCAAACACCTGCACCTCGACCAGGTACCCCTCGCCCAGGTCTGCGCCCACGCACGCCCGTGGCGGTTTGGGAAAACCCTGCAGCCAGGTGTCGTACACCTCATTGACCAGGTCGAAATGGCGGTAGTCGGCAAGCCACAACTGAACCCTGGTCAGTTGCGCCTTGCCGATATCAGCCTCTGCCATCAGGCCGTCAATCGTGCTCAGCGCCTGGCGCAGCTGCCCCTGCACATCCTCCTGCAGGTTGCCCGCCACCACCCCCGCCGTTTCGAACAGCCCCCTGTAGCTGACCGCCAGGGACATCCGCTCGCCGGCCCCGAAACGTGTGATCATGAAGCCGCCTCCCCGCAGCCCATCTGGTTGAGGCAAACGACTTTGGGCTGGGTCATGTCTTCATAGGCGAACCGCACCCCTTCGCGCCCAAGGCTCCCATACTTGGAGCCACCAAATGGCATGGCATCGAAGCGGTAGTCGGACGAATCGTTGATCATCACCCCGCCAGCCTCAATACGCCGGGCCAGGCTCAACGCCAGCGACAGGTCGCGGGTGAACACGCCGGCATGCAGGCTGTATTCCGGGGCGTTGGCCTGCGCTAACGCCTGCTCGATGCTCTCGAACGGCGCCAGCATCACCACCGGTGCAAACACCTCTTCAAGCCACAGCCTGCTGGCGTGGTCAACACCCTCCAGCACTGTCGGGGCATAGGCGGCACCCTGACGCTGATGGCCGCAGAGCAGGCGAGCCCCACCCTGAAGGGCCTGGTTGACGCGTTCTTCGATCTGCCGTGCAGCGGCTTCGGTGATCATCGGCCCCATGTCGGTTGCGCGCTGCCCCGGGTCGCCCAGCACCATTGCCTGGGTCAGGGCGACGAAGCGCTGGCGAAACGCCTCATAGATCGAGGCATCCACCAGGATGCGCTGGGTGCCGATGCAGTTCTGGCCCGCCGCCCAGAACGCGCCCGACACACACGACTCGACAGTCGCTTCAAGGTCGCAGTCCTTCAGCACCAGCACCGGCGCATTGCCGCCCAGGTCCATCGCCAGCTTTTTCAGGCCAGCCCCCCGCGCAATCTGTTCGCCGGTAGCGAAGCCTCCGGTAAAGGAAATCATGCGTACTTCACGTATGGCCACCAGGGCCTTGCCCAGCTCGGCGCCCCCCGTGGCTACCGTGACGACGGCCTCCGGCAGCCCTGCATCAATCAGGTACTGCACCAGCTTCACGGCAGAAAGCGGGGCCAGCTCCGAGGGTTTCAGAATGACTGCATTGCCGCCTGCAATGGCTGGCCCCAACTTGTGCGCGACCAGGTTAAGCGGGTCGTTATAGGGGGTAATGGCCAGGATCAACCCCAGCGGCTCGCGGGTGAACCAGCCCTGGCGCGATTCAGAGCCTTCATAGGCATCGAAAGGCACCACTTCACCGGCATTGCGCCGCGCTTCTTCTGCAGACAGCTTGAGCGTGTTGATGCAGCGCTTCACCTCCTTCTCGGCCTGACGCAGGGTCTTGCCTGCTTCATCGACGATCAGGCCGGCAAAATCTGCAGCGTCGCGCTCGATGAGGCGGGCAGCCTGCTCCAGAATGCTGGCACGTCGATGCCGGGGTAGCGCGGCACTTTCGCGCACGCCGCCGCGAGCACGGGCGAGCAGGCTTGGCACCGCGTCGGCGCAAAGATTGGCAACGCTCCCCACCAGGCTGCCGTCGAAGGGGCTGAACACATCGATCAAGTCGGGTTGGCTATTGGCGACCCGGGACACGGAAGTCAGGCTCATGAACGTTGCTCCTCAGGCCGAACGGCCGGCGGTGTGAATGGCGACGATATCCGACAGCAGGGCAAATGCGGTTTCGACACGCCCGGCACCCGGGCCGGACACGGTCACCGCGCCCAGCAGCTCGGTGTTGAACGCAACCGCATTGATCGCACCGCAAATGCCCGCCAGAGGGTGCTGACCCGGCAACAGGCGGGCCTCGACACGGGCGCTCACCGAACCATCGGCTTGCCGGCTGGCGCTGCCAATCAATTTCCAACGCTGGCCCTGGGCCTGCGCCTGCTCGATAGCCGCGCTGTCGATGGCGCTGATACCGCTGCAGGCGACATCACTCACCTGCAGGCAGGCGCCGAGCAACTCATTGGCCAGAATGACCACCTTCAGGCGTACGTCATGGCCTTCCACATCGGCGGTCGGGTCTGCCTCGGCATACCCAAGCGCTTGGGCCTGGGCCACCGCCTCGGCAAAACCAAGCCCCTCCTCCATGCGTGTGAGCACGTAGTTCGAGGTGCCGTTGAGGATGCCCTCGAACCCCACCAGGCCTGCCCCTGCCAAGGTCTGGCGCGCCATGCGCAGTACCGGCGTGCCGCTCATCACCGCGCCTTCGTATTCGAACGACACGCCATTGGCCTTGGCCAAAGCCTTGAGCGCTTGGGCATGCAAGGCGACCGGCCCCTTGTTGGTGGTAACCACATGCTTGCCCGCTTCCAGCGCCCAGCGGCAGAAGGTTGCCGCTGGCTCGCCGTCCGTTGGGTTGGTGAATGTGGCCTCGGCGATGATGTCGGCGCCAGACTGCTTGATCACCGCCTCATTGAAGGCTTCAGCCGAACCTTGAGGGATTTGCGCCAACGCCCCCTTTTGAGCCGGCAACGCGGCCAGCGTGGCGGCATCCAGCCCATCGCGGTCGATTGCCGAACCCAGGAACAGATCGGTGACGCCCACGATCTTCAAGCCAAAGCCCAGCTCTTGCTGCCAGCGCGCGTTGCGTTCGGCAATCAGTTGGGCCAGGGCACGGTTCACGCCACCAAAGCCAACGAGTGCAATTTTGTATTCGGTCATGGTTTGCTGTCCTTTCCAGGCGGTTGGTCGATGAGGACAAGCGTAAGAGCCGTGCAATGCCAGTTGAATATGGCAATCCGCTGTATTTATTGGCCAATCTGGCCAGTGCCCCTGCACGCCTGAGCACCCCGCCGGAATGCAAAACGCCGCCAGGGTGCAAGCCCGGGCGGCGTGGGTGTAACGCGGGTCATCAAACGCAACAGCGCAGTTCAGATCACCGTGGCCAGCACAAACGATGTCACGGTGTTCTCGACCCCGGGCATGGCGGCGATTTCCTTCCACACATGGTGAACCCGCTCCGGGCTTGAGGCCTCGACGCGCAGCAGCAAGTCGAATTCGCCGCTGAGCACTTCGCATTGGATCACTTCGGGTATTTGGCGCAGCGCATCAAGCACCGCGTCACCGCGCATGCGGTCATAGCGGTAGACGAATATCACCGCGTTAATCAGTGACGTCGGCCGTCGGCCCTCACCGATGCGCAAGGTATAGCCCTGGATGGCCCCGTCGCGCTCAAGTCGCTCGATGCGCTGGCGTACCGCATTGCGCGACAGGTTCACCTTCAGCCCTAATTCAGCATGGGCAATACGCGCATTGGCGGTGAGCTCGGCAAGAATGCGCTCGTCCAGGGGGTCGAGGATGCGCTTCATCGCCCGGCCTGCAAGCGTGCCAACAACGCATGAACCCCCGCCAGGTCCTCTGGTTTCAGCAGTGGCCCGGCGCCGGCTGTGCCCTCGACGTCGGCCGGCACCTCACCGTGCCAGGCCCCCAGCTCCGCCAGCAGCCCGGCGGACTTTTCCGGGGCAAACTGCCCCAGTGTGACGATGGGCGCGCCAATGTTGCGCCGGTGTAAACGCCCGGCGAACACCCCTGTTGCGGCATGCGGGTCTACTGCGCTGCCGGTTTCGTGGAACAGCGTGATGATTTCCTCGCGAATCAACGCATCGTCCACGGCGTAGGAGTCAAATAGCATGCGTGCATGCAACCACTGGCGGTTGCCGATGCTCAGCTCGCCACAGGCCTCGAAATGCTCCATCAGCGCCCGGGTCGCCCCGCCATCGCGGTCATACAGCTCCCAGACGAAGCGCTCCAGGTTGGAGAACAGCGAGAAGTCCATGACCGGTGACAGCGTCTGGCTGGTGGAACCCCGGCTATAGCGATTGCAGTGAATGAACCGGTGCAAGGCATCGTTGCGGTTGGTGGAAACGATGATCTGGTTGATGGGCAGGCCCATCTTCTGGGCGATGAACCCTGCGTAGATTTCGGCAAAGCTGGCCGTGGGGATGCTGAAGCCCACGGGGCGTGTCCCCCCGCCCAACTGCAGCGCCGCATGGAAATAGAACACGATCTGCGCCAGCACGCCGACCCAGTTGGTCGAGTTGAAGCTCACCGGAATCAGCCCGGGGCATGGCCAGGCTCGCAGCAGCGCCGACACCAGCGACTGGCAGTCGTCAAAGCTGCCATCCACGGCCACGCAGCTGACGCTGTCGGACGCGGCACGGCGCATCACCGCTGCACGGTCAGCAGGTGTGCCCGCATTGGGATACAGCGCCAGCAAGCCCGCCGCCGGGCAATGCCGCAGGGCCTCGATCGCCGCCACCGCCGTATCGCCGTTACTGGCCCCCACCAGCATGACCCGCTCGCAATCCGGCCCCAGAAAGTGCCGGATGAGCCGCGCCTGCAACTGTGCGGCAAAGTCCTTGGAGGAGCGGGTAGGCCCGTGAAACAGCTGCAGGATCCATTCGTTATGGCCCAGCTGCTGCAACGGGGCGATGCCACGGTGCTTGAACCCGCGATAGCTGTCGCTGACCAGCGCCCTGAGGGTCGGTTCGTCGAGGGTATCGCCCACAAACGGTGCCATCACCCGCCAGGCCAGTTCGTCGAACGGCAACCACGACCAGCTGGCAATCTCCTGCGGGCTGAACACCGGCACCGAGGTGGGCACGTAAAGCCCGCCATCGTCGGCCAGGCCAGAAAGCAACGCCGTGCGGAAATCGACTCGTGTTTCGTTGCCGCGCGTGGATGTGTACTGCATCGGTGCTCCAGACAGGTACTTGAATTAACGGTGCGCCATGGCCACCAGCCAGTGGCTGAATGCCTGGGCATCCGGGGACAACGCTTCACCCAGGCCGCGTACCAGGTAAAACGATTCGCTCGCCTCGATGCGCGGGGTAAAGGGCGCGACCAGCCGCCCCTCCTGCAGCAAGTCCTTTACCAGCGACGAGCGCGCCAACGCCACACCCAGCCCCAACTCCGCCATGCGCAAGGTCGACACCAGCGTGTCGAACTGCAGACCGCTCGAAGAGTCGACCTGATCGGCGCCCACCCGCTCCAGCCAGTAGCCCCAGCCTTCCTCGTAACCCAGCACATGCAGCAACGGGGCACGGGCCAGGTCACGCGGCTCACGCAGCGGGCAATCGGCGGCCAGCGCGGGCGAGCAGACCGGTACCAGCACGTCGCGGGTCAGGCGTTGCGCCTCCACACCGGCCCACTGTCCGCTGCCCCAACGGATTTCCAGGTCATCCTCGGCATCCAGCTCCTTGACCCACAGGTTGCTGATGTAGCGGATGTCCACCTGGGGGTGCGAACGCCGAAAATCGGCCAACCGGGGCGCCAGCCAGAAGTGCAGGAACGACAGGCTGCCGCGCACCTTCAAGGGCCGACGCTGGCGTTGCCCGAAGATTTCGTTGGTGCCTACCGCCAGCCGGCTGATCGCGTCCTGCACCACCGGCAGGTAGGACTGCCCTTCTTCGGTCAGCCCCAGCCCACGCGGCAGGCGCTTGAACAGCGCTACTCCCAACTGGCTCTCCAGGTGGCGAATCTGCTGACTCACCGCCCCCTGGGTGAGGTGCAGCTCTTCTGCTGCATGGGTGAAGTTCAGGTAGCGCGCCGACACTTCGAAGGCTCTGAGCCAGTTCAAGGGGGGCAGGGTTTTCTGGGTCATCGGCGGTTTCTCGTGGCAACGTTCCGGTGGCCTAGTATCACCCTGCTCAGGCGGCCTCGGAACCAGGCGCCACGGTTTCCAGCGGCAACGGACGACGCTGGCGGAGTTTGCAGGTCAACCAGAACGCCAGGTAACACCAGGCGATGAAGGGCAAACCAAAGTACAGCGCCACACGCTGGGCCGGATCGAAGGCGATACCCACACAGGCCAGCACACAGCAGAAGATGGCTGCCAGCGGCACGAACGGGTAACCACGCACGCGGCACTTGAGGTCTTCAAGCTTGCCGCCATTGGCGATGTAATGACGGCGGAACGCAATCTGGCTGGCGGCGATGCTGATCCACACCACAACCACCGCCAGCCCGGAAATGGACACCAGTGCCAGGTAGATGGTGTCGGGCGCGAACACGCTGCTCAGCAGTGAGGCCATACCGCCCGCCATGCTCAGCACGATGGCATTGAAGGGCGTGCCGCGACGGGACAGCGAGGCATACCGGCGTGGCATGTTGCCTTGGGCGCTGAGGGTCCAGAGCATGCGCGCGGCTGCGTACAACCCGGAATTGGCCGCCGACAACAACGCGGTGATGATGACGAAGTTCATGATGTCCGCCGCGTAGGGGATACCAATCATTTCAAAGACCATCACGAACGGGCTTTCCACCACGCCGGCCTGTTCGCGCGGCAACAAGGTGGCGAGCACGAAGATGGTGCCGACGAAGAACAACGCCAGGCGAAGCACGGTGGTACGGATGGCTTTGGGTACGTTCTTTTCAGGGTCTTGGGTTTCGCCGGCAGCAATGCCGATCAGCTCGGTGCCGGAAAAGGCGAAGGCCACTGCCAGCAAGGTCATGGCAATCGACCAGAACCCCGTGGGGAACAGCCCTTCGCGGGTAAAGTTACCCAGCCCGACACTCTGCACGTGGGCAACCTCGAAGCCGCCCAGGATCGCACCACCACCCACCACCAGGAAAGCGATCACCGCCAGCACCTTGACCAACGACAACCAGAATTCGGTCTCAGCGAACGAACGTACCGAAATGATGTTGCTGATGAATACCGCAAGCCCGAACAGCGCACTCCATATCCATACCGGCGTGTCCGGGAACCAGCGCACCATGAGAATGCCGGCGGCGGTGAATTCCGAGCCAATGGCTACCGTCCAGGTCAGCCAGTACATCCAGGCCACCATGTAACCGGTGCCTGGGCCAATGTAGCGGGTGGCATAACTGCTGAACGAACCGACTTCCGGCATGTGTACCGCCAGCTCGCCCAGGCACATCATCACCAGGTAAACCATGATCGCGCCGAGCACATAGGCGATGACCGCGCCCAGCGGCCCCGCTTGGTTGACGGTGTAGCCCGACGTCAGGAACAGGCCGGTACCGATGACACCACCCAGCGCCAGCATGACGATATGGCGGGTTTGCATGTCCTGTTTGAAGCCATGTGCCGAAGCATTTCTCGTTGTCGTTGTTTGCAGGGACATTGTGGGTTTCTCATGAAAGTGGGCGGGCAAGGACGTTACAACGACCTCGTCTTGGCAGAGCGAAGCGAATGGCCTTGCATATTGTTTTTGTTCGACTTCATGAAGTGGCACTCACCACAAAGGGTGAGTGCTACGCGCCAGCCTCAGGCCTGCACCTGGCCCAGGCCGGCATACGCGTCACCGTGCAATTCCTTTGCTGCGGCCAACTCCTGGCGCACCGATGCACAGGCCTGTGCAAGGTCTGCCAGCAGGTCTTCGGTGTCCTCGATACCCACCGAAACACGCACCAGCCCTTCGGAAATACCCAGGGCCAGCCGTTCTTCGAGGGTGTTCTCCACATGGCTGGTGGTGCGGGCCGGGCCGTAGATGGTTTCTACCGCGCCAAGGTTGCCGGCACGGTGGGCATACTTGAGCCGTGGCAGCAAACGCGCAACGGTCGGCATACCGCCCTTGAGCACAAAGCTGACGATGGCGCCGAAGCCACGCATCTGCGCCTTGGCGATCGCATGGCCAGGGTGCTGGGGCAAACCGGGGTAGTTGACCGCCTCGACCAAGGGTTCGGTGCTCAGGTACTGCGCCAACACGAGCGCACTGGCCTGCTGCTGGCGCAGGCGCAGAGCCAGGGTCTTGATACCCCGGATGATCAGGTAGGCCGAAAACGGGTCCAGCGCCGCACCGTTGATCTCGCGGTAGTGGCGTACCTGCGCCATCAGCGGCTCCGCACCGCAGACCACACCGCCCAGCACGTCACCGTGCCCGGACAGGAACTTGGTGGCGCTGTGCACCACCACATCCACGCCCAGGGCCAGCGGGTTCTGGTTCAGCGGGGTGGCAAAGGTATTGTCGGCCACCACCACAGCGCCCACCTGCCGAGCGGCAGCGCTCAAGCGCCGGATGTCCAGCACTTTCAAGGTAGGGTTGGTGGGGGTTTCGAGGTACAGCAGGTCGCAGCCCGCAGCGATTTCGCGCTCCAGCGCCTCGGTGTCCAGCGTGTCGCACAGGCATACCTGCACGCCCATGCGGGGCAGGAACTCTTCAAAAATCTTGTTGGTACCGCCGTAGCTGTCTCGGGTCGATACCACGCGTTTGCCGCTGGAGAGGAAGGTATGCAGCACGGCACTGATGGCCGCCATACCGCTACTGAACGCCACCGCCGACTCGGACTGCTCCAGCTCGCACAGCTTCGATTCCAGGGTGGCTACCGTTGGGTTGCTCATGCGGCTGTAGATGTAGCCCGGCAGTTTGCCTTGAGCCACGTCGTACCAGGCGTCGATGTCGTTGTAGCCGTAGGCGGCACTGACCACGATCGGGGTCTGGGTGGCATTGTACGGGTGCTGCACCTGCTCCCCGCCCCACACCACGCGCGTACCGACACCGGCCGCTGCATTGCCCTCGATTTTTTCGTTGTTGTTCATATCCGGTTCCCGCACAGCTGAGTTGTGTACGCCGATTCAGGATCGGCCTTCAGCGGACTATAGGGACATGGCAGGAGACTGAAAAACGATGGAATCCGGGTCTGAGTGGCGTTTTTTTTAATGGCTGGGGACCGGGCGCTCGCAGCAGCCGCCCAGCCACCTGCCAGGCTTCACGCCAAATTGCGTTTCAGCTCGGCAATATGCTCCGGGCCGATACCACAGCAGCCACCGATCATGCTGGCGCCCCGTTTACGCCAGTCGTTGGCCCAGGCCAGATAGCCCGGCGGGTCAAGGTCTTCGCGCAGCTCATCCAGGCCGTCGTTGGCGGTAGCCTCCTTCGGCTGCGGCGGGAAGGCGTTGGCGTAGGCGCCGATCGCGATGTCGGCGTTGCGTTGCTCGATCACCACGCGCGCCACATCGATCGCAGCACCAATGACCTCGGGCTGGCTGCAGTTGAACAGCACCGCGGCGGCGCCCAGATCGACCACGGCGGCAATGGCATCTGCCACCGGCTCACCGGAACGCAGACGCGGGACTTCATCAGCGTCTTCGTCCTGCAGGGTGAACGACACCCAGAACGGCTTGCCGTCTGCCGGCAAGTGGGCGTGAATGGCCTGCACCTCGGCCACCGAACTCTGGGTTTCTGCCAGCCACAGGTCGACATGTGGCGCCAGGCCCTGCAGCAGCGGCGACAGCACCTCTGCCACGCGTTCGGGCTGGAACAGGTCTGGGCGATAGGAGCCGAACAGCGGCGGCAGCGACCCCGCTACACGGACCGGGTGCGGACCGGCATCTGCCGCGTGGCGCGCGAGTTGGCCTGCGGTATTGGCCAGTTGCCGGCCTTCTTTGGCAAAGCGCTCTTCGCCGATGTGGAACGGCACCACCGCATAGCTGTTGCTGGTGATGACTTGCGCTCCGGCGGCGATGAACGCTGCGTGCACCCCAACCACCGCCTCGGGCGCCTCGCTCAGCGCCAGTGCCGACCATTCGGGCTGGCGAAACGGCGCCCCACTGCGCTGCAGCTCACGGCCCATGCCGCCGTCGAGAATCACCATCGCTCGCTGTTTCATATAACTTCTCTGAAGGTTCTTATGAATTAAATTCATTAGTTAATGGACGTTTATAACTATTAAATACCCTATCACTCCTTAGCCCAACATATCAGGTATGTACATGCGATTTTCTACCCTGCTCGGTGCAGGCCTCGTGCTGCTCGCCACTGCTTCCCAGGCCTTTGCCGGCGCCACACTCGAGCGGGTTGAATCGCGCAAGGAACTGGTCAACGTGCTGATGGAAAGCTACCCGCCGTTTTCTTTCCTCAACGACCAGAACCAGCTGGACGGTTTTGACGTGGACGTCGCCAAGGCCGTGGCAGACAAACTCGGCGTCAAGCTGCGCCTCGAAACCCCTTCCTGGGACGTGATCGCGGCGGGCCGCTGGAGCGGGCGCTACGACATCTGCATCTGCTCGATGACCCCGAGCAAGGCACGCAGCGAAGTGTTCGACTTCCCGGTGGAGTACTACGCCTCACCTGCCGTGATCGTGGTCAATGCCAAGGACGAGCGCATCCACACCGCCAAGGACCTGGATGGCCTCAAGGTGGGCCTGACCAGCGCCTCAAGCTACGAAAGTTACCTGAACAAGAACCTGGTCATCGAAGGCGACGAAGACAAGAAGATCGAATACCCCTTCGACTTCGTGCAGATTGCGCCATACGACACCGACAACGTCGCCTTCCAGGACCTGGGCCTGGGCGCCGGCGTGCGCCTGGACGCCATTCTCACCAACCTGGTGACCGCGCAACCGCGTCTGGACCAGGACAAGCGCTTCAAGCTGGCCGGCGCCCCGCTGTATGAAGAGCCGAACTCGGTGGCCATCGAAAAGGGCGACGCCGAGTGGGATGCCAAAGTGCGCCAGGTGTTTGCCGAGCTGAAGGCTGATGGCACCCTGGCCAAGCTCTCGCAGAAATGGATTGGCGCCGATATCAGCAAATGAGCACCTTCCCCCCCTCCCCCAAGCCCGTGGTCAAGCCCACGGGCGCCGGCCTGTTCGGCTTTCGCACCCGGTTACTGCTGACCTGGCTGGCACTGTTCGGTCTGTTCGTTGCGTTTTTCCTCAGCTTCGATCTGAAGTTTTCGATCATTCTGGAGAAGTTTCCGAACCTTGCCGGCTTCCGGCTGGGGCCTAACGGCTTTCTGCAAGGTGCAGCGCTGACTCTGTTTCTGTGCCTGTGCTCGATGGTGGTATCGGTACTGTTCGGCTTTGCCGCTGCACTGGCGCGGTTGTCGAACAGCGCGGTGCTGGTGGGCATCGCCAGCTTCTACACCTCGTTCTTCCGCGGCACCCCACTGCTTATCCAGATTTTGCTGATCTACCTGGGGTTGCCCCAACTTGGCCTGGTACCTGGCGCCATCAGTGCCGGCATCATTGCGCTGTCGCTGAACTATGGCGCCTACCTGAGCGAGATCTTCCGCGCCGGCATCCTGGGCGTAGCGCGGGGCCAACGTGAAGCGGCACTGGCCCTGGGCATGCGCACGCCACAGATCTTCTGGCACATCACCCTGCCCCAGGCCATGCGGGTGATCATTCCGCCTACGGCCAACCAGTTCATCTCGATGCTGAAGGATTCATCGCTGATTTCGGTCATGGGGGTGTGGGAGGTGATGTTCCTTGCGCAATCGTATGGGCGATCGAGCTATCGCTATCTGGAGATGCTGACGACGGCGGCAGTTATCTACTGGGTGCTGTCGATCCTGCTGGAGCTGGTGCAGGCGCGGCTGGAGCGGCATTTTGGCAAGGCCTATCAGCGGTAGCCGGCAGGCACACGGCCAGCGATGGGGCGTGATGCGCCCCATCGTTCCCCCTGTCAGAACCGGTATTCCATGCTGGTCATGAAATTGCGCGGTTCGCCATACACCACCCAGCTGTCGGCATAGCCGTAGTACGTCTTGTCGAACACGTTGTTGAGGTTGAGCTTCACGCTCAGGTCGCGGGTAACGTCATACCGCGTCATCAGGTTCACCCCTGCGTAACTGCCTTGGGTGAAAGCTGGCCGCCAGCACGGCACTGGCCAATGGGCGGCGGTTGAAAACAGAATCGCGTGGGTGCTGGGTTGGCTGGAGCGGCGATGCTAGCGTTGTTGAGAATTGATCTCAAGCACGAAACAGCCGACGCTCCTAGACGATAGCCATGTTCGCCAGGTTTTCTCAGAAGTCAGGGGTGTAACGCACAGTCAGCATCAGGTTACGCGGATCACCAAAGCTGTTGGCCCCCCAGCTGTTGCTGATGTTCTGATAATAACGTTTGTCAAAGGCATTGTTCAGATTGGCCTGCACCTGCCATTCCGGCGTTGCTCTGTAGGCAAGCATGAAGTCGGTGATGCTGTACCCGCCTTGCTTAACCCCGAAGCTGGTGTAAGCACTGCTCTGTGTGCGCCAGCCACCGCCTACCGTCCAGCGCTCCAGCTCACCGGGCAAGCGATAAGTTGTGAAGGCCTTGAACAGGTTGTAGGGCGTGTCGCTGTCGAAACGCTCACCCTTCTCTGCCGAGGAAGTGGACTTGGTGTATTGCGCTCCAGCGTAAGTGTAACCGGCAGACACCTGCCAACCTGGCGCCAGCTCTCCGCCCACTTCCAGCTCCACACCGCGGGTTCGCACTTCACCGCTGGCCTCATAGCAGGCGCTGACGCCGGGGGAACACTGAGCTGCCGGCAGTGACTTGGCGAGGTTTTCCTGTACCAGCTGGAATAACGCCGCACTGGCATTGAGCGCACCACCGAAGTACTCACCTTTGATACCCGCCTCGTAGTTGGTGCCAGTCACCGGGTCCAGCAAGCTTCCGCTGGCGGTTTGAGCGGCCTGTGGCTTGAAGATTCGCGTCCAGCTTGCGTATACCGAATAGGTGTCGTTCAGATCGTAGATAACGCCGGCGTAGGGGGTGAATTCCCGGGTGGCCTTGTAGTCGTCACCGAAACTGTATTCACCCGAATGAGTAAGCTGTTCGTATTCGTACCAATCCAGACGCGAGCCGAGAATCAGCCTTAGATCTTCACGCAGATTGAAGCGCACCGTGGCATAGGCACTCGATTGTTCCTCATGACCCGAGCGCGACCAGTTGTTGTCGATGGCCGGCTTGGGGTAGGCACCAGGCTCAAAGTGCTGCGGGTCGATGATCACATCCGAACCAATGCCGGGGCCGCCAGGGCCATCGTTGGTTTCATCGCGCCGCCAGCTGGCGCCAACGACCAACTCGTGGGTAGCACCAAGCAGGCTGAAAGGACCAGATGCATAGGTGTCGAAGCTCTTCTGGGTATGCTGGTAGGTATAGCGGCCAATGTTCAAATGGTAGGCGTTGTGCTCGTCGGTGTAGACGCTACCGCCGAGCATGTCCATATCGCCGCGCAACCAGGTGGTGTTCAAGCGCAGCTTCCAATCATTGTCGAAGCGGTGTTCAACCTCGGCGAATGCGCTGCGGTTCTTCTTGTTCCAATAAGTCCAGTCAGGCGCCGTACGCGTCGAACGCGAAAAGTCGAAAAAGCTACCATCGGGATGAGTAGGCAGCCCGTTCCAGTCAGCCCCAGGGTTGTCTTCACGGTTGTACCAGGCGCCAAGCGTGAGCGTAGTGGCGGGGTCCAGATCATATTCGGTGATGCCATAAGACAGCTGCCGCGTATTGCCGTAGGCGTCGACGAAACTGTTGCGATCCTGGTAGGCACCGACGAAGCGGCCACGCACGCTGCCGCTGTCGTTCAACCTGCCGCTAACATCGACCTCACCCCGATAGTCGTCCCAACGCCCCGCGCTGCCGGTGAGCGAAAACTGTGGCGCCAGCGTCGGGCGCTTGCGTATCAGGTTAAGGGTGCCAGAGGGGTTACCAGCACCGACCATCAAGCCCGAAGCACCACGTACCACTTCCACGTGGTCGTACATGGCCAGCGTCGAGGTGCCTAGGGTATCGCTGTCGTAGGCCACGGGCAGGCCGTCGATCATGATGTTGTCAATGGCCGAACCGCGCGAATAGAACTCCGGACGCTCTCCACCGGTCTTGCGCAAGGACAAACCCGGTGTGTAAGTGGCAATATCTTCGAGCTTCTGCAGGTTCTGGTCATCCATACGCTGGCGGGTAACCACAGTCACCGACTGCGGCGTTTCACGCAGGGACATTGCCAACTTGGTGGCAGTGGAAACTCGACCCGTTGTATAGGCCCCGGTGCCTTCTGTCACATCCCCCAAGCCCTGACCGGAGATAGTGGTGCTCCCCAGGGTCACTGCGCCTGCAGCCGCTTCGGCCTGGCGCACCAGCTGGAACTCCCGCTCGCCCGTGCGCACGGCTTCCACACCGCTGCCAGCCAGCATCTGCGCCAGCGCCAGTTCCACACTGGTCGCATGAACCGCTTGGCTCTGCTTGTTGGCCGTGAGCGTGGCATCACCGCCAATCAACAGCCCGGCCTGGCTGGCCAGCAGGTTCATTTGCCGCGCCAGGGGCCCGGCCGGGATGTCGAACACCATGCCTTGCGCCGCAGCGCCGGTGTTGTCGGCCTGGGCAGCGGCAACATGGCCACCAAGGGCAAGGAAAATGGCAAGGGCCAGTGGATGACGGCGCAGGGAAGCAGAGTCGCGAAGCAGCATGAAAGGGGTCCTTCCGGAAGCAGGATGAAGTAGCGTCATCCCACCAAGCGCATGAGCACCTCAAAACCAGAAAAAGAATTTTGAAAATTTTTCAGCGTGCTTCGATCGAGACCCACCAAGGCAAGGTGCGCACTACTCGAATGGGCAACCCACGTTCGAGCATGACCAGGGTGCGGTCGGTGTCCTGCAACGGGAAAGTACCCACGGCGCGCAAGCTGTTCAGCGCGGGATCAATGCCAAGGTGGCCACGGCGGTAGTCGCGCAGCACATCGACCACCTGGCACAGCGGCATGTCTTCCGCCACCAGCACGCCACGGCTCCAGTCCTGGCGCAAGGCTTGTGCAGCCGCCGACTCGCCGGCCTGCTGCGCGTCGAACACCAGCATGTGCCCGGCGCCCAGCGTGGTTTGCACACCACTGTCGGAACAGGTGGCCTGCACGGCGCCTTCGAACACACTCAAGGTGGTTGTCAGCCCTTGGTCCCGAACGCTGAACCGCGTGCCGAGTGGTTGCATGCGCCCTGCCCGCGTCACGACGGCCAGGGGACGAGGGTCTTTGCCGGTTTCTATCAGGATTTCGCCACGATACAGGCGCAGTTGCCGTACATTTTCATCGAACTGCGCATCCAGCGCCGTGCCGCCGTTCAGCCACAGCCGGCTGCCATCCGCCAACGAGAGCGGCCGCACCTCGCCCAGGCCGGTGCTGTAGGTAGCAAACCAGACGCGCGGCGAGTCCACCCAACCCCGCTGCCAGCCGCCCCACCCCAACACCCCTGCCGCACCCGCCACACACAGGCTGCCAAGCACGGCCCGGCGCGATTGCTGGCCACGGCGAACGCTGTCGAACACTTGCCGGGCCTGCTCTGCCTGGCCGTCGAGGTTGCCAAAACGCTGGTTGATGTTTTCCACAAAGGACCAGGCCAGCCGATGGCGCGCATCTTCGTTCAGCCAGGCATGCCATTGTGCGTTGGCGGCGGGGTCGTTCTGCGCTGCGTGCAACCGCGCGAACCAGCCAGCAGCCGCTTGCAGCACGGCATGGTCGAGTGACGCCCGGCTCATGTCAGCGCGTCGTCCAGGTCCACTTCCAGTAGCAGGCACTGGTACATCGCCTGGGCCAGGTAGGTGTTCACGCTGCGCTCGCTCACGCCCAGTTGCTCGGCGATCTCGCGTTGCTTCATGCCCTGTAGCTGCGCCATGAAGAACGCCTCGGCCACCCGCTTGGGCATGCGCTCGAACATCGCCTGCAATTGCTCCAGTGTTTCGAGGATCACGGCCTGGTGCTCAAGCGACGGCACCAGGTGCTCGGGCTGGGCGGCCAACACTTCCAAATAGGCCTGCTCTACCCGCCGCCGCCGCCAGAAGTCCACACAGGCATTGCGCGACATACGCCCGAGGTAGGCGCGCGCGTGCTCCTGGTCATTGAAGGCGCGGGGTTTGGTGAGCAGCCGCACGAACACATCCTGCGCCAGCTCCGCCGCATCATGGGCATTGCCAAGCTTGCTCTGCAGCCACTGGCGGATCCAGCCGTGGTGGGCACGGTAGAGGGTCTCCAGTTCGAGGCCCGGGGCAGGAGCACTGGGAGGGGCATTCATGGGGGACGCCGTTGTGCTAATAGGAATTATTAGCAATAGTAGCTTGGATGAATGGGGTGGGCAATTGGGATGCTATCCAGTTCGAGCTCGGCAAAACCAAGGCATACATACCGAAATGGGTTCGGTGGATCCCGCTACACCTACTCGAACACCCTTTGCCCAACTGAATCAAGATTGTAGGAAACGTCTGGGATTAGCTCATCAATAGAGCCAAAACTCGCACTTCGTGATATGAAAACACCTGATTGCAAGTGTTTGTCTCAATCGCTCCGAGTTACGAACTCAGCGAGATGGGCACCGCATTAGTCATTAAGGTGGAATGAAATGCACGACATCAAAATTGAACGTGTTGCCAAGGCTATTGAGCTCAACGCAGGCCAACATCTATCTGACCTACGACAAGCACTCAAAGAAGCCAAGATGGCAACGGTAAGGTAACCACGCCAGAGCAAATTTTGAGCCGCCAGGCCGGCTCGCAAGCTAAAGAGCCAACTCCTCATTGCCCATGAGCTTTCACAGTGACTGGCCAAGATTTGATCACTGTTTCCAACGGTTCTATCGTCGACCACCTCATCGGCGATAGAACCATCCCCTCGTTCACAACGCCTTCATCTCAGCAATATCCCGCGCCACCTGATCGGCAGAATGATCAAACATCGCCTGCTCCTGCGCATCCAGCGGCAACTCGATCACCCTCTTAAGCCCCGCCTCTGCAAGTACACAGGGCACACCCATGGCAATGTCCTTGCGCCCGTACTCCCCTTCCAGAATGGCCACTGCCGGCAAAATGCGGTTTCGCCCATTGGCGATGGCATCCACCATCTGCGCAATGGCCACGCCTGGTGCATCGCAGGCGCTGCCCATTTTTTTCAAACCCAGAATCTCGCCGCCGCCCTTACGCGTGCGCTCCACAATTTGCTCGATCTGCTCATTGGACAGGAAGTGGGAAAGCGGCACCGAGCCGATCTGGCAGTAGCGCATCAGCGGCACCATGCTGTCGCCATGCCCGCCCAGCACCAACGCCGTGATATCCCGTGCCGAGAAACCGGTTTGCTCAGCGATGAAACACTTCATGCGCGCGGTATCCAGCACCCCCGCCTGCCCGAACACCTTGTCGCGCCCCAGGCCGCTGAGGCTCCAGGCACGATAGGTGAGCACATCGACCGGGTTGGACACCACCAGCACCGTTGCCGCCGGCGCATGCTGTTTGATGTCCGCCATGATGCCATCCAGTATCGGCAGGTTGATACTCAGCACATCCTGGCGCGACTGGCCGGGCTTGCGCGGCACGCCTGCCGTAATCACCACCAGCTCGGAGCCCTCCAGCATTTCAGCCTTGGCCCCGCCGCACACACGGGTATCGGAGCCGGACTCCACTGCGGCCTGCCACACATCCAGCGCCTTGCCCTGCGCCAGCTCACCCTGCACGTCCATCAACACCAGCTCACGGCACAACTCATCCCGGGCGATGATCTGCGCCGCCGCCTCGCCGACCAGGCCGGCACCCACGATTGAAAGTTTGTTCACCAGACACCTCCCAGCGGCGCGCGCCACCAGGAACACGCCTGCGTATAGAGAGAAGTATTGCCCGCCGGGGCTAAAAGGCCACTCAAATGTGATGCCTGACAACAGAGCGCCCCTTAGGCCGCCCCCACAGGAATGGCCCTGTGCATTTCTCTAGAGACGACCACCTGCGCTTGACAGTGTCCGGTCACAACCGAAATACTTTGAAACGATTCATATAGATGACCAAATAACAAGGTGAATCGCTCCATGAATACCCCACCCAACAATGCTCATTTGCCGTGTGCGGAACCTCCATCCGTAGGCCTCAGAGCCATTCCTCTCGACGTCGAATCGTCCGCCTTCAAATCCTGAGTGCCACCAGAGCGCCTGCCCAACCGAGATTCCTTGCATGACTCCTTTAGATATACAGCTGTTGCTGACTGCCTTGGTCAGTGTCCTGGTGCTGGTTGCACTCATCGTGTCGCGCCTGAAGATGCACCCCCTCCTGGCCTTGCTGGTGGTGTCCATCGGCGTGGGTTTTGCTACCCACATGGAGCCAGGCAGCATCGTCTCCCACCTGCTCACAGGCGCCGGCAAGACCCTGGGCGCAGTCGGCGTGGTGATCGCGCTTGGTGCGATGCTTGGCAAAATCCTGGCTGATGCGGGCGTCACCGAGCAGGTCGCTGATGTGATCCTCAAACGCACACCGGACCGCTTGATCCCCTGGGCCATGATGCTGGTTGCCTTTGTC
>NZ_JBICKA010000062.1:0-3679 GCF_043103635.1 Pseudomonas sp. yb_9
CTGGTCGAATTTGATCGACGGCCCGCTTTCAAAAGCAGCGAGGGCTGAAGTCGACCGGAAATACAGGGCTACTTCAGACCTTCCCCTAGGTGTTGCGCTGGACTATCCCATGAGTCGTGCTGGCGACGGCAGATCGACGGCAGATCGACGGCAGATCGACGGCAGATCGACGGCAGATCGACGGCAGATCGACGGCAGATGACGACTGAATGTCAGTGGGCATTTGTCAGGTGCACGCCGTGACAATAGATGATCGGCAAATGACGACGCTACGGGTTGAGCGATCGAGCGCGTGCAATGAATGCACAACAGATGACGAGGGGGCCGCGTGAGTTTCGCTACTCAAATCGTAAAGCCGGCTGATCCATTACCTGCCGGACAATCACTGCACAGGTCGCTAAAACCCGATTTCAAGAAAACGTTGCAGTAGACGTGTCGTTGCTGGCGACACGCTCAAGTGTTCGGCGACCCGCTATGAGGCCCAGAAAGAAATGGCGCAATCTCACTTGTGCTGTATATTTGAACAGTATTTTCAAGTGGATCTCGCTGATAGTGAGAGCGGGGGCACGGGTTATGCCTTGGCCTGTCCTTCAGTAGACGGCTTTGTGCTGTATGGGATCAGCTTTGTTGGGTGATACCAGTCGGTTTTACCCTCAACAAAGACTTGGCAGCCCAGTTGGGACGCGACTACCAAACGCTCGCCGAAAACGCTGCGTACCATCTGACCTGGCTCGAACTGAGGGTAATTCGGTTGCATAACTGGCGCTCCTGCGATTGTTGAGTATCACTTTATCACGCAATATTGCGCAAAAGCGGTCGGCGGGATGCCGAATCCTGTAGAATCTCGGCCCGCGAAAAAAGGGGGAAATATGACTCACACGGCACAGGCAAAACAGGCACGGCAGGCAGGCCAAACGGCTGCGGAATCCCCGAGCCAGGTACTGGCCTCCGCCAGAGTCATGGCCCGCGCCCTGGCTACCACTTTTCCAGCGGATCACCAGCTGGCCCTGGCGCGTGCGTTCGGCGTTCGCCTGATCGAGGCTTGGTGGCGTGGCCTGACCAGCGTCGACATCGTTCCCCAAGAACTACGCTCACCACTCCAGCCGTTCCCTACCGAGCCGCTGACAGAGGCCGCCGCCGCTCTCGCGGAAACCATCGGTCGCACTGCCGCGAAATTCGATGCCGAGACCGCCGCCTATCAGATCGGCCTTACCTATACCGGTATGCTCCCAGCCGAACATCGCGGGGAGTACGGCATTTTCTACACGCCGCCTGTCTTGACCGCACGTCTGATCGACCAAGTAACGGCCGCCAATGTTGACTGGGCGAAGTGCCGCGTGCTTGATCCAGCCTGCGGCGGCGGGGCCTTCCTAGCACCCATCGCCCAGCGGATCGCCACGGCGCAGCTTGTCCCAGAACACCTGGTACTGCGGCGACGCCACTTCTTCATGTTCGCAGAACATCTGGTGGTGCTTGCCGATCAGTTGGTTCTTGCTGTAGCCCATGCCCTGCAGGAAGCGATCATTGGCATCGAGCACCACACCCTCGAGGTCGAACTCGATGACCGCCGTGGAGCGCTGCAGCGCATGGATGAGGTTTTCATGTTCACGGGAGTTTTCGATGGTGCGGGTCAGGTCGCTGGCATGGATCGAGATGCTTTGCACCTTGCCGGCAGCATTGCGCACCGGCTGCAGGATCGAACGCAGCCAGGCTTCACGGCCATTGCCGCGCAATAGGCGTATCACCCCGTGCATGTGCTCGCCGCGGGTGATGGCGTGACTGACCCGCTTGAAGAAATCCAGCGGCTTGACGTGTTCGGGAATCAGCGCCTCCAATGGCCGCCCCAGCAGATCGGCGGCCCGGTAGCCCATTTCCTCTTCGAAATTGCGGTTGACCGATGTGATCCGCCCCTGGGGATCCAGGGACAAGAGGATCATTTCCTTGTCGAGACTTTCCCTGACTTGCTGCGAGGAAGACAGTTCTTCACGTAATGCTTGCAGCTCTTGTTTGAGGCGCTTGTTGAACATGGTCTGGACTCAATGACAGAGGGACTGAGCTCTCTGTACGAAACACCCTGGCACGCGATGTGGCGTTGCAAACCGCCAGACCTTCGCGCCAAAGCATTTCGTATGGAGCCAGGCTCCGCATCGGCTGACCTGACGCTTACTTGAGCGCCGTGTTCAGATAAGTATCGACCAGGATGCGCTCGGCCTTGCGCTTGCCGGCGCGCAGGAAGGCCTGGAAACGCTCGCTGGCCATCAGCTTGCCAGCCTGGGTGTCGAGGCGTCGGCGCACGCTGTCGGGGCCATGCTGCTGGGCATGCGAACAGGCCAGGGTCTCGACCAGCTTGGCGCGGAATTTCTCCAGGCCACGTCCGCTTTCCACCCGCTTCCAGGTCGAGACGAAGAAGGTTTCGCCACGCCCGGGTCCGTCGCAGGCGACATAGGACACTGCGCACAGTCCCACACCGCTGCGCTTGCGCCAGTGCACCGCACTGCGCTCATCCAGCGTCAGCACGTCATCTTCCAGCCAGGCGTAGCCGCTGTGGGTCAGATGGATGATCGCCGCTTCCAGCGCCCCCAGGGTGCTGCCGAAGGCCTGGTCAGCGAAACGCGCCTGCAGCACCACCTGCTTGTCGCGCACCACCCGCACCGACCAGCCGGCCCCACGTGCGTCGCGGCTGATACCGCGCGGCACGCGGTAGATCAGACCATCAACCGCCCGGTCGTAGCAGCGCAGGCCCGATACATCCACATCGGAATGCACCCGCGCTTCGGGCTCCTGCTCCAGCGGTTGGTTGATCGGCTGGCCACTGCGGTGCAGAAAACGCAGGATCTGCACCGACTCGGGAGTGACATGGAAGGTGGTCAGGAACGGCCAGCGCTTGAGAGCCAGCTCCCCGATCCCGGAGGACTCGGCAGACGGCTTGGCGGCGGCCGGCTTGTGCTCGAGGATGCGGCTTTCGGCCACCACATCATGCACGATGGCCTGCGCCTGCTCGGCGCCGAGGCGTTCCTTGTAATGCTCGTAGATATCGTCGAGGTCCGCACTGGCCTTGCGTGTCAGCTTCAACATGTCGGGGTCTGTCTCCACTTGGCTTCGATATCGCTGAGGTCCAGCAGGCGGCCGGCACGAACATCGGCCAGGCCTTCCTCGACCGGATCGGGCGCGGTCTGCTGTTCGAGGTAGCGGTTCAGCGCCTGGCGCAGGTGCCAGGCCTGGTCACGACGGGTCATCTGCGCCAGATGCTGCAGGCGCTTGAATTGCTCGGGTTCCAGAGGGAGAGAAACAACGGCTGTCATGGGAAGATCCTGCGAAGGCCTGGCCAGTACCAGGGACGATTCGCAATGCCATGATCGACTGGCGCTCCGATTGCCAGATGGATCAATTGAACACAAATAAAACCAATATCAAATAGCCATGACCTTTCCACTGTCCGGCTATTTATCATTGACGCGATGAAACAATGACCCGCCGGTCACGAATTAGTTCCCTTTTATATCAAGGCATTCCATTAACACGGCGGGTTCAAGGCGGACTTATTGTTCCTCAGCAAGCATGTACGAACAAGGCCGTAAGCAAATAACAAAGTGCCACTACTGTGTCGAAACAGAAATAATTTCCGCTCACGTCGATCAATTATTTCCGTCCCTTTGCATTGGCACGCCGTGCGCCGCGC
>NZ_JBICKA010000063.1:0-5127 GCF_043103635.1 Pseudomonas sp. yb_9
CTGGTCGATTTTGATCGACGGCCCGCTTTCAAAAGCAGCGAGGGCTGAAGTCGACCGGAAATACAGGGCTACTTCAGACCTTCCCTAAGTGCGATGGTCGTCCAGTCAAGCTAGAGAAGCGGCAACTTGACGAAAAATTTCACCGACTCCATGACCTTGGAATCAAGTATCGGCACAATTTTGCTGCCCATAGCGGTGCAGAGAAGCTAGAGGTGGCACGCGTTGTGGTGGTTGCCCCTGACAAATGGAAGAAAGGTCGAGATCTACCGTATCGAATAATGTCTGAGATCGAGCAGCCGGACTTGGTCTGGCAAGACGAGAAGGATGCTGTTGTGTGGGTGGAGTTATTTGAGCATGTTCGAGAGTTTGTGCTGAATAAAGGGCAGCAGCTGCACGACAAAATCGTCGAATCAGAAATTTTACCTAACGGTGTTGAGTCAATTTTCAAAGTTAAGTAACGATTGTGGTTATACCACATCTTTTCATTTCGAAGCGCCGCCCTCGCCGGGGAGGCGTTATCGTTGAATAGGGGAAGGCAGTGGGCCGCGTGAGCTATAGTGCGGCTCAAAAAAGGAGGCGTTATGTATTGGTTTCTAGCGGCCGTTCCGGTCTTTATTTATTGGGTTTTTCAGAATGACAGGTTGCACAACCGCACCATTCGTGAGTGCTACGAGTTAAGAGAGGAGTTGAAAGAGCTCCGGCAGCGGGTAGCTTCACTCGAAATCGATCTGGAGCGTGTCCAGTCAGGTAGGTAGTCTTGATCGTCTTCTGCTCCATCGTGGAGGGCGCTGGCGGGAAGCGCCGGGGTGGCGTACGTCGTTAAACTGGGCTAATGGTGAGGTGACCGGTATGGAGCCGGAAGCGGAGACTCTCAGTGGCAAAAAAACCAAGACTTACCAGGGCTGAGCAGCATCAAAAGAAGCATCAGTTTGACGATCTCGCTGCTCTTCTTGAGGCAACTCCGGTTGAGTACCGGGCGAAGCTCTACGAGAAGATAGAGCGAGAACGAGTAGCTGCAGCTATGGAAAAGTCAGGGAAGAAGCGCCGCGGCGGCTGGCCGTTTGTTCCCGGAAGCTTTGAGGGTGGCTCTCGCTAGTAATGAAATACCCTAGGCGGACAGCGCCGGAGGGTCAGGCGGCTTTGACCTCGCCCTGCTGGGCGACGATTGCTTTGGCCGCATGGTTGATCAGGTAAAGCCGGTTGATCAGGCTGTCGCGCGGCTTGTCGATGATGATCTCCCAGTAGTCGCAGCCCAGGCCAAGCACTTCGTGGTGCTCGC
Organism: Pseudomonas sp. yb_9; assembly: GCF_043103635.1. Classification (NCBI taxonomy): domain Bacteria; kingdom Pseudomonadati; phylum Pseudomonadota; class Gammaproteobacteria; order Pseudomonadales; family Pseudomonadaceae; genus Pseudomonas; species Pseudomonas sp. yb_9. Next base: position 1,280 of record NZ_JBICKA010000063.1, read on the forward strand.
CCATGAACATGCGGGCTTGCTCGACGTAGCTGATGTCGTCGGCCTCGCTCAGGCGGTCATTCAGCGAGTCCCAGAAGTCGCGGCCATCCCCGCCATTTTCGATGGCTGCGAGATGATCTTTAATCAGCTTCCGGAGCTCGTCCCAGCGGCCGGCCTCGTGGCGTCCGCCGTCGTTGCGCATCCACTCGGGCAGGGCGCTGTACTTGTCCTCGTCGATTTGCTCGCAGACCTGGTTGCATACACCAGTCACCAGTGCAGCGCGGAAGGCTTGTGCCTGGCCTTTGATGACTTGCTCGAGTTCAAGTTGACGATGCGCCACACCATGGCGCGGTACCTGGATGCTGTGAATTTCCACGATGGCAACGCGGGAGCCGAGACTACTGAGGAAGCGATCGAGGTCTGGTACATCGACCAGAAGGTGTCGGAGAGCGGTACTGCGGTCGCCTGGGAGCTTGCCAGCCCTGGCGATGTCGGCGGCGAGACCATTGGCCGGCAGATGACCCAGCTGTGCCACTGGGCGATGACCGCCGGCTACCGCGGCCCCAACTGCGGATACACCGGGCCCTATTTTGACCTCGACGGAAATGCCACGGACGACCCGGCCAAGGACCAGTGCAATGGCTGCCTCGACACCGGATGCACAGTCCGACACGGCCAGGGCAACCAACTACCCTTCGGCGGCTTTCCGGCCGCTTCCCTGATCGCCCGGAGCTGACCATGCGCAAACACATTATTGCCGCCGTGCAAGCGCACGCGGCGGCTGAATACCCGCGTGAGTGTTGCGGGCTGATCGTTGCCATAGGCCGCTCGCGGCGGTACGTGCCGTGCGAGAACACCGCAGCTGACCCGGCTGAGGAGTTCCGGATCTCTCCTGAGGAGTACGCGGCAGCTGAAGACCAGGGCGAGGTCATCGGTATCGTGCACTCACATCCTGACGCGACCAGCCGGCCGTCGCCGCGTGACTTGGCCATGTGCGAGGCCACAGGCTTGCCCTGGTACATCCTGTCGTGGCCGGAGGGCGATCTCCGTATCGTCACGCCGACCGGTCACACTCCGCTGCTGGGGCGGCCCTTTGTGCACGGCGCCTGGGACTGCTGGCAGGTCTGCGCGGATTGGTATAAGCGCGAGTGGGGGTTGGAATTCCCGGCCTACGCTCGGGAGGAAGGTTGGTGGGAGCAAACAGACGGCCCAAGTCTTTATGAGCAGGCCTACGAGGCCGCTGGCTTCTACCAGGTCGGCCAGCCGGAGCACGGCGACATGATTGTCATGGCCGTTGGGCGAACCGCTCACCCGAACCATGCGGGTATCTACCTAGGCGCTGATGTTCAACTTCATGAGGAACATGCACCGGTGTACGGCCCTGGCCCCTTCATGCTGCACCACCTGCTTGGCAGGCCATCAGAAATAATCGTGTTCGGCGGGCCCTGGCTCGATCGGACGCGCCTTGTGTTGCGTCATCGGGACGCGAAAAGAAGCGGCAGGGCCGCATAGGAGCAATCATGAGTTCTGTTGATCAAAGGCTTCATTCGCTTCACACACAAATCAATGCGCTTGCATCGGCCATTGCTGCTCTTCAGCATCAAGTCGCGATCCTGCTGGACAAAGAGGGGCAGCGAGTAGATCCGCCGCCCACGGTAGATTAAGCGTTGGCTACCAGATGCTTGGCTGCTGCTTTTGCCAACTCACTCAGTTCGTGGAGGGTGAAAGCCTCAGGAGCCTTTCCCTCCAGGTTGATATTTACAAATACGTTGCAACCGTGTTGATCAGCCAGGCCTACCTGGGCAGAAACCGGATTGGCGCCGTAATTGATGGTGATGTTCGAAATCCGTAAAGCCATGGTTCTTCCTCTATGAAGTTGGCCCGCCAAGTCGCTCATCGACTGGCGGCACAAAGCTACTACGGCCTCGGGATGTCGGGTTACTGGCTTTTCATCCACGCTGGATGCTTGGCCAGGTTACGCGTCGGCTGCAGTCTAGCCAGTTCTGAATCGGAGAATTTTGGTTGTGAGCTGAAGGGTTGCGCGCAATTATTTGGGCTATATTGATTTCTGCACAGTGTGCTTTCGTGTGAAACCACCTTCCTACATGTTGATGCGGAGCGCGAAACTATGGCTGATAGTAGAGGCTTTGATAAGCACCATGCCAAGCTTATTGATCATTACGTCAAGGATGTGAAGAAAGGTCCTGTTGTTGGGTTGTCTGAAGTTAACGCTTTTTATGTTAGGCGTGGACATCTGGAAAGATGGGATTTAGCAGCTAATAAAATTTCCACACCGAACACTGATGACGAGATTTTAGAGAGAATCGGTGTTGTTTATTTGTTTGGTAGCAGGCAGGTGGTTTTAGCAAGCGGGCTTTGCTACGACCAGACAAAATGGGATGGCGGGCTCAAATGTCGTACGTCTTGTACAGAAATAGTTGCGGAGTTCTCGCACCCTTCGTTAGATCAAATTTGGACGGATGTGCAGGACTGTGCAAATATAGCGGCTGCCGCCGCAGGAGTCGCAGCACTTCTGAGTGGTGGTGCAGCGGCAATAGCAGCATTTAAAGCCTCATTCTACGGATGCATCACAGCAAAATGCGGGGACTGGGCAGCAGCTGTACAGATTTCGGTGTTTGGCCGTGAAAAAACCGGAAACTGGCGTTGGTGTATGTAAACGTCCTAAGATCTTGAGTGTGATGAAGCCCAGCTCCGCGCTGGGCTTTTTGCGCCTGGCCTCCGGCCAGTGGGAGCTTGTGATATCGTTTTGCCTCTAGCTATGGAGGCGTTCGATGAAGGTCAAAAATTGGGATGGCTGGGAGCCTGAGTGGCTGAAGCTCGTAGATCATTATCAAGATGCACCGGCATTGCCTGGTGTGTACATAATCTGCGCGGACCGTGCGATAGAGCGTGCAGTCGGGATTGATGAGAACGGAATCCTCACTGTCGGTGAGTCGGATAATCTGAAGCGTCGCCTGTCGGCATTTGTTCGTTGCGCAGGCTCGAAAGGATCTACTGGCCACATGGCTGGCTGGCGGTTTAGCTTTGCCTCGTTCGAAAAGATGTTTCCACTAGATACGCTTTGGGTGAGTTGGTGCCCCACCGCCGACAAGGCAGCAGCCTATGCGAAGGAGGGTGAGATGCTTGGGCTGTATCTGGCAGAGCACTACGAGTTACCGCCCCTCAACTACAAGTTCAACTGGTCTCCCCAGGAGCAGTGATCGCTGAGCCCAGCCACGCGCTGGGCTTTTGCATCTGGCGCCAACTTCAAGGTTGCGCCACTGGATTTCCATCCACGGTGGGCGGGCGGACAGGCTGCTTCAAGCGCCTTGTTTTGCGCCATCGGGAGGCAAAGTGATGCTACATTCTCGCTTTTTCAGGGAGATGGAAGCATGCGTGTACTGCTAGGGAAATCCTGAAGAAGACTTCCCGATTTTGCCAAAATGCCTGGACTCCACCTGCCGAGTTTTCCGATGTAGTAACTGACCTTCGCCCATGCCGAATACGCCGGCAAGCGTAAGCAGACCCGCAAAGAGTTGTTTCTGATCGAGATGGTTCAGGTGGTGCCCTGGAAGGGTTTGATTCCGTTGATCGGGCCGCATTACCCGAAGGGCGAAGGTGGTCGTCCGGCATATGGCGAGGCTCGTGCACCTGATTTAGAACTGGTCGGCTACAGCGATCCGGTGACGTAGGAAGCTCTGTACGAGACCACCATCCTGCGGCAATTCTCTGGACTGAGCCTGGAGCGCATCTCCGATGAATCCACCATTCTCAACTTTCGCCGTCGCCTGCTGCCCGGAGTGCGTCAGGGAAGATCTGCAAAACTTAGGTTTCTCCTATTGGCGACGAAATTGACCTGCCCGACGCTA